>DATHEV010000475.1:0-7332 GCA_035318405.1 Iamia sp. | reverse complement strand
GGTAGTCGCCCACCTGGTCGAGCCGCCGACGACCGAGGCGGGGGCCGGGCGCCGGCTGCGGGAGCTGGCCGCCACGGCCAACACGGCGATCACCGAGGGCCGGGCCGCCGGGCCCGCCGTGGCCGACATGGCCACCACCCTGACCGCCGCCATCGCCCTGCCGGGCCGGGGCGACCGCCGGCGGTGGGTCGTGCTCCAGGTCGGCGACTCCCCGGCGTGGCGCGTGGGCCCCGACGCGGCCCGGTCGATCACGTGGGACCACAACCTGGTGGGCGATCTGGTCCGGGCGGGCGCCCTCACCGCTGATCAGGCGGTCGGGCATCGGGGCCGCCACATCGTCACCCGGGCGCTCGGCGTCGCCGCCACGGTCGAGCCCGAGCTCTTCACCGTCGCCCTCGCACCCGACGAGGCGCTGGTCCTCGCCTCCGACGGGCTGTCGGACGTCGCCGGGCCGGAGGCGGCCGTCGCCGCCTGCGCCGACCCCGACGTCGGCGCCGCCGCCGACGCCCTCGTCACCCTGGCCCTCGACCGGGGCACGATGGACAACGTGACGGTCGTGGTGGCGCGATGACGATCCGGATGCAGGTCGACCCGGCACCATGGGTCGCGACCTTCGAGCGCGACCACGTCGTGCGCATCGGCCGCAGCCGGACCGCCGACGTGCGGGTCGGGCACCAGCGCATCGGCGACCGGTGGACCGTCTCGTCGCAGCACGCCGAGCTGCGGTGGGACGGGACCCGATGGTCGACCCTCAACGTCAGCACCCGCACCGGCCTGCTCCACGTCTACGAGCCCGGCTACGAGGAGGTGCCCCTCGAGCCCGGCCGGCCCTGGGTCCCCGTCCGCCACCGCTGGACGCTCGCCTTCGGGCCCCCCGACCACCGCACGGTCGTGGTGGCCACGACCGACGACCACCACCGGCCCGGCGGGGGTGACGACCCACCCGTCGACCCACCCACCGAGGCCGACGACCCCGACCCGACCATGAGCCTCGACGACGTGGCCGCCGTGGCCCTGACCGCCCTCGAGCACGACGTCCTGCTCGCCTACTACTCGGACTTCGCCCTGCTCCCCCGGCCCGCCGTGCTCGCCCCCCGGGCCCACGACGAGGCCGCCCGGCGGCTGGGCCGCAGCCGGGACTCGACCCGCAAGGCGATCGAGCGGGCCAACGACAAGGTCGCCCGTGCGCCCGGGGCGCCGGCGGCGGCCACGGGGCGGAACGTGACCGCCGAGATCGGGAGCTGGCTGGCCCGGGCGGGTCTGATCGACCCCCTCTGAGAGGCCGAGCCAACAGGCCGACCAGGGCGAGTGCGCGACGTCTTGGGCGAGGCCTCTCCAATGTGACGGGCGGTCTGCCCTGCGACGGAGTCGCTGGGCAGACCGTGGCTCAGAACGCACCCATCACCGCGGCGTCGGCGATGTCCCGGAACGCCCTGGTGGCGTGCGTTCTGAGCAGGTCCCGGACGCGGATCGACCCGCTCCGGAAGGAGCGGGTCGATCGTCCGTCTGGTGGGCCAGGGAGGATTTGAACCTCCGAAGGCGATGCCGGCAGATTTACAGTCTGCTCCCTTTGGCCACTCGGGCACTGACCCTTGGTCGGAGGTCGCACGATAGCCCCGGACCCCCCTCGGGGAGCCAGCCGGATCCACCCGTGGGACGGCGATAGGTTGACGCCATGCCGAGCTTCGACGTCACCTCCACGCTCGACCAGCAGGAGGTCCGCAACGCGGTCGACCAGGCCTCCCGGGAGATCGCCAACCGCTACGACTTCAAGGGCACCAGCTCGTCCATCGAGCTGGGCGACAACGAGATCAAGCTCCACTCGTCCAGCGAGGACAAGCTGCGGGCCCTCCGGCAGGTGCTGGAGGAGAAGCTGGTCAAGCGGCAGGTCTCGCTGAAGGGCCTCGACTACGGCGACGAGGAGGCCGCCTCGGGCGGGACGGTGCGCCAGACGGCATCACTCGCCGCCGGCATCTCCTCGGACAAGGCCCGCGAGCTCAACAAGTTCATCAAGGGCCTCGGCCTCAAGGGGATCTCGTCGCAGGCCCAGGGCGAGGAGCTCCGGGTCACGGGCAAGAAGCGCGACGACCTCCAGGGCGTCATCGCCGCCCTCAAGGAGGGCGACTTCGGCGTCCCCCTGAGCTTCGGCAACTTCCGCGACTGACGCGTCACCTGGCGGTGCCTCCCCGCTCGTAGAGGGGGGACATCAACCCAAGGGAGCGGACATGAGGATCAGGCGCACGGCGGCGGTCGCCGCCGCGGCAGCGATGGCGGTTGGCCTGACGGGATGCGAACCGGCGCATCCGTTCTTCGTCTCGTCGACCAACGCCGGCTACACGGTGTCGAACGGGTACTCACCGGTGGTCGGCGACTTCGACGGCGACGGCTGGGACGACATCCTCTTCTTCGAGCCCGACCGGTGGGACGCCCTGTGGGAGGGCCGCCCCAACGGCCGGTTCGCCCACCTCTCGGCTCCGGCCCAGCTCGACGGCTCCTACGAGGGCACCGTGGGCGACTTCGGCGGCGACGCCACCGACGACGTGCTCTGGACCCGCAGCGACGGTGACGACGTGCTCTGGGTGATGCAGGCGGGCGGTGGCCTGGCCTCGACCCGGGCGGTCAGCCTGCCCGAGGCGAGCCTCGAGACGGTCGACAACGCCGCCGGCCACGACACCCTGCTCGTCAAGACGCAGATCGGTCGTGACGTCCGGGTCTGGGATCCCGACGCCGGCACCGGCGCCCTGACGCCGCTCGCCGCCAGCGACCCGCTGGTCACCACCTCGGGCGACTTCGACGGCGACGGCAGCGGTGACGTCTTCCTCCACCGCCCGGGTGGCAGCGGCGACGAGATCGCGTGGGGCGACGGCGACGCGACCTTCTCGATCGCGGCGACGACGAACATCGGCGGCAGCTACCAGGTGCACGTCCTGCGGGCCGACGGCGACGAGCGGGACGACATCGCCTTCATCGACGAGCAGGTCGGGCACGAGTGGGCCCTGAACCTGTGGTTCAGCGAAGGACGTACGTTCCGGCGCCAGGCCTTCTCACCGCTGCCGAACCGGGGCATCTACGAGGTGCACCGCAACCACGACCACAACGGCTTCGACTACCTGGTGAAGTACACCAACGGTGGAGCCTTCGCCTGGTCGACCGCCCCCAGCGGCACGATCGTGTCGGCCACGACGCCTCTGCCCGGCCCGGGGACGACCCCCGCCTTCGTCGGCCGGTTCCACGACGGCCTCGCCGACGACGCCCTCGTGTACGAGAGCGGCGGCGACCACCCCGAGGCCTTCCTCCGCACCACCGACCGGGTGCAGGCCGTCCCCTGAGAAGCGCCCGGGCCGCCCGTCTCCGCTCGCGCCCGGCGCCGGTTCAGGACGACGGGCGGCGCGGGATCCGGCGGATCAGCCGCCGGCGACGGTCGTGGGCGCCGGGCCGAACCGTGTAGCCGCGAGAGGGGGAGCCCTCGATGGCCAGCGCCCCGTCCAAGGCCTGGCCCAGGGCCTCGATGTGCGCCGCGAGCGAGACCTCGGCGGTGGCGCCGGCGCCGCAGGCGTCGAGCAGCTCGTCGGTGGTGACGACCCGGTCGACGTTGACCATCAGCAGGCGCAGGAGCCGCAGCTGCGGGTCGGGCAGGAGCAGCGGCTCGTCGCCGACGCTGGCGCGGAACCGCACCAGGTCGAACACCACCGCTCCGATGCTGACCCGGGTGAAGGACCCGCCCTCGCACCCGCTGTCGACACCGACGAAGCGGGTGACGCGGATCGCCAGCTCGTCGAGGCGGACCGGCTTGGCCACGTAGTCGTCGGCCCCGGCGCGGAGGCCCTCCACCCGGTCCTCCTCGTCGGCCACCGCCGAGACCAGGATGATCGGCGGGTGGGCGACGCGCCCGTCGATCTCGTACACCAGCTCGAGCACGTCGCCGTCGGGCAGGAGGCGGTCCAGCAGGAGGCAGGCGTAGCCGCCCCGCCGCTCGTGCTCGCGGGCGGCGGCGACGGACCCCACCACGTCCACGGTGAGGCACTCGGCTCGCAGCCGTCGGGCGTAGGCCCCGGCCAGGCGGGCGTCGTCCTCCGCCAGGAGGATGCGAGGTCGGGGGGTGGAGTCGGGCGCGGGGGCGGTCATCGGCGGTGGCGCCGGGAGAGATGCGGCCCCCCGACGCTCTTCCTTGCCCGCAAACACCCGTCGGTTCGCGACGGTCGTCGGTTTTCCGACGGATGTTCGTTTTTCGACGGCCTTCAGGACAACCGGCGTCGCGGGCTAGTCTTCACCCGGTACCCGTGCGGAGGAGGGCCGTGGATCAAGCCATCGCGCGCCAGGCCGGGTTCATCGCCCTCTACGAAGCCGAGGTGGACGGCGTCTACGCCTTCTTCGGTCGGAGGGTGAGCTCGTCGCTGGCCGAGGAGCTGACGGCCGAGACCTTCGCCGCCGCCTTCGCCTCGCTCGACCACCACGACCCCGCGCTCGGGACCTACCCCGCCTGGCTCATGGGCATCGCCCTCAACGTCTTGCGCCACCACTACCGCAGCGAGCGGCGGCGGCTCGGCGCGGTGGGCCGGCTACGGGGACACACGGGGCGGCGCGCCGACGTCGAGCCCGGCCTCGACGAGGACGCCGTCCTGGGCCGGATCGTGGCGTCGGACGACTGGCGGGGGGTGGTGGAGGGGCTCGACGGCCTGCCGGCGGCCGATCGGGACACCCTTCTCCTCTACGCTGTAGGCGGGTTGAGCTACGCCGAGATCGCCGCCATCCTCGATGTGCCCGTGGGGACCGTGCGCTCGCGCATCAACCGGGCCCGGGCCCGTCTGGACCTGGCCCTCGACCGCACCGCCCTGCGGACCGCCGGCCTGGGCTGAGCGGCTGGGCCCTCAGTCCTCCGAGCCGGTGCCGGCGGCAGCCCGGTCGCGGATCTCCTCGACCACGCCGGGGTCGGCGAGCGTGGTGGTGTCGCCCAGCTCGCGCCCCTCGGCCACGTCGCGGAGGAGCCGGCGCATGATCTTGCCGGACCGGGTCTTGGGCAGGTCGTCGGTGAAGATGATCGTCTTGGGCCGGCCGATCTTCCCGATCTTGGTGGCCACGTGCTCGCGCAGCTCGGCCCCCACCTCGTCGGACGCCTCGGTGGTGCCCCGCAGCGTGACGAAGGCGACGATGGCCTGGCCGGTGGTGTCGTCCTTGGCGCCGACCACCGCGGCCTCGGCCACCTTGGGGTTGTCGACCAGGGCCGACTCGACCTCGGTGGTGGAGATGCGGTGGCCGCTGACGTTCATGACGTCGTCGACCCGGCCCAGCACCCACAGGTAGCCGTCGCCGTCGAGCTTGGCCCCGTCACCGGCGAAGTAGTGGCCCTCGAAGCGGCTCCAGTACGTGTCCTGGTAGCGCTCGGGATCGCCGTAGATGCCGCGCAGCATCGAGGGCCAGGGCCGCGTGAGGGTGAGGTAGCCGCCGCCCTTGGGCACGACCTTCCCGTCGTTGTCGACCAGCTCGGCGCCGATGCCCGGCAGCGGGAAGGTGGCCGAGCCCGGCTTGGTGGTGGTGGCGCCCGGGAGGGGCGAGATCATGATGGCGCCGGTCTCGGTCTGCCACCACGTGTCGACGATGGGGCAGCGTTCGCCGCCGATGTTGAGGTGGTACCAGACCCACGCCTCGGGGTTGATGGGCTCGCCCACCGAGCCGAGGACCCGCAGCGACGAGAGGTCGTGCTTCTCGGGCTCCTCGGTGCCCCACTTCATGAACGTCCGGATGGCGGTGGGGGCGGTGTAGAGGATGGTGACGCCGTACTTCTCGACGATGGCCCAGAAGCGGTCGCGGCCCGGCGTGTCGGGCGTGCCCTCGTACATCACCGACGTGGCGCCGTTGGCGAGGGGCCCGTAGACGATGTAGCTGTGGCCGGTGACCCAGCCGACGTCGGCGGTGCACCAGTAGACGTCGGTCTCGGGGTGGAGGTCGAAGACGTACCTGTGGGTGAAGGCGACCTGGGTGAGGTAGCCACCCGAGGTGTGCATGATGCCCTTGGGCTTGCCGGTGGTGCCCGAGGTGTAGAGCAGGAAGAGCAGGTCCTCGCTGTCCATGGGCTCGGCCGGGCACTCGGCCTCGGCGTCGGCCATGAGCTCGTGGTACCAGTGGTCGCGGCCCTCGGTCATGGCCGTCTCGACATCGCCGCCGGACGCTGCGATCCGATCGACGACGACCACGGCCTCGACGCTGGTGGTGTCGGCCAGGGCCACGTCGACGGTGGGCTTGAGCAGGCCGGGCTGGCCCCGCCGCCAACCGCCGTCGGCGGTGACGACGACCTTGCACTCGGCGTCGTTGATGCGGTCGCTCAGCGAGTCGGCGCTGAAGCCGCCGAACACGACCGAGTGGGGCGCGCCGATGCGGGCGCAGGCCAGCACCGCGACCTGGAGCTCGGGGATCATCGGCATGTAGATGGCGACCCGATCGCCCTTGGTGACGCCGAGCCCCTTGAGGACGTTGGCGAAGCGCTGGACCTCGGCGAGGAGGTCGGCGTAGGTGATGGTGCGCGTGTCGCCGGGCTCGCCCTCCCAGTGGATCGCCACCCGGTCGCCGTTCCCGGCGGTGACGTGGCGGTCGAGGCAGTTCTCGCTCACGTTGAGCTGGCCGCCCACGAACCACTTGGCGAAGGGCAGGTCCCACTCGAGGATCGTGTCCCAGTCGCGCTGCCAGGTGAGGAGGTCGGCCGCCTGCCGCGCCCAGAAGCCCTCGAAGTCGGCCTCGCCCTCGTCGTAGATCTCGGCGTCGGTGACGAGGGCATCGGCCTTGAACCCGGCCGGCGGGGGGAAGGTGCGATCCTCGGCGAGGTAGTCCTCGATGGTCGCGCCGGTGTCCTTCGCCTCGTCGCTCATGGTGCCTCCAGGCTCGTCGGGGGTGCCGGCGGTCACCCTACCCACGGCCTCCCCAACCACCCCGGCCTGAGCGGTCAGCCCAGCGCCGCGGCCAGGGGGGTGAGCAGGACGAGGACGCCCACGCCCTGGGCGGCCCGCACCGCCGCCCGCCCGAGACGGGGACGCAGGGTGCACACCGGCGCCCCCTCCCCCACCGCCACCACCACGGCGAGGGGGACGGCGAAGGCCAGGCCGTAGGCCGCCCCCGCCCACCACGGGGCCAGGCCGAGGACGGCGGTGGCCAGGAGGAGCCACGACGCCGACGAGACGCGGAAGGTCGTGCCGATGATGCCCGTGTCCCCACCCCAGATCAGCGGGGTGACCCACCACGGACGCCCGGGGTCGTCGGCCACCCCCTTTGGCGTCTGGCGCGCCAGCCCCGGCGCCATGCGGGCCCTGACGATGGCGACCAGGTCGACCACGGCGGCGACGA
>DATHEV010000474.1:0-8175 GCA_035318405.1 Iamia sp. | reverse complement strand
TGCGCGAGCCCGTCGACCGGGCCTGGTCCGCCTACCACTTCATGGTCCGCCAGGGCCGGGTGCGGGCCCCGTTCGCCGAGGCCGTGCGGGCGGTGCCCGAGCTGCTCGACCACGGGCGCTACGCCACCCACCTGCGGCCCTTCCTGGAGGTGTTCCCCCGCGAGCAGCTCTTCGCTCCGACCTTCGACGGGCTGGTCGAGGCGCCGCAGGGCTTCGCCGCCGACCTGTTCGCCTTCCTCGGCATCGCTCCGGTCGACGTGCCGACGGACCTGCACGGCAAGCAGCTCGGGATCTCGCAGCCCCGCTCGTTCGGCGTGGCCCGGGCGGCCCGATCGGCGGGCGTGTGGGTGCGCGACCGCGGCGGCGAGCGTCTGGTGTCACGGGCCAAGGGCTCGACCTTCGTCCAGCGGGGCCTCTACCGCGGCTTCGGAGCCGAGAGCCCCACCATGGACGAGGCCCTGCGCGAGGATCTGCGGGCCGAGATGGCCGCCTCCGTGGCCGCGGTCGACGCCCTGCTCGGAACGTCGTGCACCACGGCCTGGGGGTACGAGTGACCGGAGGAGGCATCCACGTGGAGGACGGGACCGGCAGCGTCCACCTGCGCTACGACCAGAAGGTCCTGCCCTACCACCGGGCCGTGGCCGCCGCCGCCGCCCGTCACCTCCCGCCCGGCGGCCGGGTCCTCGACATCGGCTGCGGGGTCGGCCACGTGCTGGCCCTGCTGGAGGAGGCCCGGCCCGACGCCGCCCTCCACGCTCTCGACGTCGACGAGCGGTGCCTCTCGATCACCCGCTCGCGCGTCCGCGACCTGGCCTCGCGCCCCGTCGACCTCCAGGTGCTGCTGGACGAGCCGCTGCCGTGGCCCGTCGACCAGGTCCTCCTGTCCCACGTCCTCGAGCACTCCCTCCGCCCGGCAGACCTGGTCGAGCGGCTCGTCGACCAGCTGCCGGCGACGGGCACCCTCGTCGTGGCCGTGCCCAACACCGCCCGCCCGACGGTGACCGTGTCGAGCGCCCTGCGCCGTGACTACGTCAACCGGGGCCACGCCTACTCGTGGGACCGCTCGCACTGGATGAACTTCCTCGAGCGCATCCTCGGCCTCGACGTGGTCGAGTACGTGCCCGACTACGTGCCGATCGTCCCCGAGCGGGTGCGGTCGCGCTGGCCGGCGCCCATCGGCCGGGTCGAGGTCGCCGCCGCCCGGGCCCTGCCGTGGTGGACCTTCTCCAACATCGCGGTCGTGCGGGGCAGGGGGCCGGCGTGACCCCGGCCCGCCGCCCCGGCGGGCGGGACGGCCACCGTCGAGGCCGGCGCCCGTGGTGACGACCGCTCGTGTCGTCCCCACCGCCACCCGCGGGTGGGGCCTCCGGTACTCCGCCTCCGGCTGGCTGATCCTGGCCGCCTCGGTGGCGGCGTCGCTCGTCTTCCCCTTCGCCTGGGCCCAGCGGCCGATGGCGACGATCGCCTCGGCGCCGGGGGCGCTGGCGGCGGCTCTCTGCGTCTACGCCGGTGCCCGGCTGGGCCACCTCATCGCCCAGGGCAAGCCCCGGTTCCTGTCCTTCATGTTCTGGACGTTCGTCTACATCTGGTTCGCGCTGGCCCCGTTCCTCCAGATCGACGCCAACCGCTTCTTCCTGGCCCAGGACGTTCTCGGGCGGGGCTTCAGCGGCGCCCTCCAGACCCGCGGCATGGTGCTGATCTGGGTCGGCCTGGTCGCCTTCGAGATCGGCAGCGTCGTCGCCAGCAAGGGCCGGGTCCGCATCCCGCCGGCGCCGGCGCCCGGCGCCCGGCGACCCCTCCTCTCGCAGCGCCGGGTCCAGCTCCTGTCGGTCGCCGCCCTCGTCGCCAGCATCATCGGGCTGGTCCGGGTGGGGGGCCCGTCGACGCTGTTCACGTCGCGGAGCGATCTCGGCTCGGCGCTCGGCTTCGGCCAGAGCACCGTGCTCCAGAGCTCGCTCTGGTCGACCCTGCTCCGCTTCCCGGTGTTCGTGGCCGCCTTCCTGGCCGTGACGCTCGTCCGCCACCCGCGCGGGCGGCCGTGGTCGCAGCTGCCGGTCGGCTCGAAGGTCCTGTTCGCCACGACGGTCGTGGCCGCGGTGGTGATCAACAACCCGATCTCCAGCCCGCGGTTCCTGGTCGGCGTGGTCTACGGCGCCCTCGCCTTTGCCGCCATCCAACCCCGCGACCGGGGCGTCATCCGCGTCACCATGGTGGGCCTGCTCGTCACCCTCCTCGTCGTGTTTCCGTACCTCGACCTGTTCCGGCGGGGCAGCGACGCCCGGCTCAACCGGGTCGGCATCCAGGAGAACATCCTGGAGAAGGCCGACTACAGCATGTACTCGCAGGTGATGACGGGGCAGCAGTACGTCGACCGCTACGGCCACACCGAGGGGCGCCAGCTGGCGGGCGTCGCCTTCTTCTACGTCCCCCGATCGATCTGGACGGGCAAGCCGCAGGACACCGGCGACACGATCCACGACGCCCTCGGCTACCCGGACCGGCTGAACCAGTCGAGCCCCCTCTGGGTCGAGCTGTACGTCGACGGTGGCTACGGCTTCGTCGTCCTCGGCTTCGTGGGCTACGGCTACGTGCTGACCTCGCTGGAGCGACGACGTCTGGTCGAGGCGGTGAGCCTGCTCACGGCATCGAGCTGCCTCGTCCCCCTGGTCGCCAGCTACCAGCTGTTCCTGCTGCGGGGCTCGCTGCTCGGGGCGGTCCCCCGCTTCGTCACGCTGGTCCTCCTGGCCCGTCTCATGTTCGTACGCCGGTCGGTCGGGCCGCCGCACCGGCCGGCGGTGCCGAGCGCGGCCCGTCCGAGCTCGGCCCGTCCGGTCGCGTCCCGGGCCGGGTCATGAGCGAGCGAATCAGACAGCACAGTTCTCTCTTCGGCGGTGGAGCGAGCGCAGCGAGTGGAGCCGACGGCGCTCATTGGTGCTCGTCCTCGGCGACCTGTCTGGATCACTCCGATGACCGGATGGTGCACCAATGACCGCCCTGCGGGTGGCCATGGTGCCGGCGGGCGACCGGCCCACCCAGAACCCCTCCGTCGTCAACCTGGCCGCCGCCCTGGCCGACCTCGGCGTCGAGGTGCGCCGGCCCCGGCCCCTCCCGCGGCGGGGGACGGTCGACGTGCTCCACCACCACTGGCCGGCGGCCGACGGCCAGCGGGGCCACCCCGTCGGGGCCGCCCTCCGCCTCGCCCGGATGCTGGCCACCACCGTCGCCCATCGGGTGGCGGGCGCCCGGGTCGTGTGGACGGCGCACAACGTGGTGTCCCACGACGCCCGCTTCCCCAGCCTGGAGCGGGCGTTCTGGCGCGCCTACGCCCGGCTGGTCGACGGGTGGATCGCCCTCTCCCACGCCAGCGCCGAGGTCGTGCGGGCCGAGCACCGGCGCCTGCGGGAGGTCCCGAGCGCGGTGATCCCCATCGGCCACATGGTCGGTGTCTGCGGCCCGCCCGCCGACCGGGACGAGGCCCGCCGCCACCTCGACCTGCCCGCCGATCGGCGGGTCGTCGCCCACGTCGGCCGGATCCGGCCCTACAAGGGCGTGCCCGCCCTGGTCGACGCCTTCGCCGCGCTCGAGGACACCGACGCCACCCTGCTCGTCGCCGGCGACCTGGGCGACCCCGACGTCGAACCCGCAGTCGACCGGGCCCGGGCCGCCGGCGCCGATGTTCGCCTCACCCCGGGCCGGGTCGACGACGCGGAGGTGGCCCGCCTCCTGGCCGCGGCCGACGTGGTCGCGTACCCCTTCACCCGGATCATGAACTCGGGCGCCGTCGTGCTGGCCCTGTCCTACGGGCGGCCGGTGCTGGCCTCGTCCTCGCCCTCGCTGCGCGAGCTCCGGGATGCCGTCGGCGGCGAGCGCCTGCGCCTGCTCGAGGGACCCGTCCGGGCCGCCGACCTGGCCGCCGCTCTCGACGCCGCCCCCGCCGGGACCGGCCCGCCCCCCACGGCCGAGCTGGGGGAGTGGCCGGCCATCGGGGCCGCCACGCTCGACCTGTACGCCGCGGCCGGCGCCGGCCGACCCCGCCGACGTCTGCGAACCGGGCGACGGTCGTGACCGATCGCCGCCGCCTCCTGCTCGTCGCGCCCACCTTCGCCCCCGACCCCGTCGTCGCCGCCGTGCGGGCCACCGAGTGGGCGCGCCATCTGCCCGCCCTCGGGTGGGACGTCGTCGTGGCGACCCGGTGGACCGAGCGCGAGGGCGACGGCGACCCGGCCGACCCCGACGCCGGCCGCCCCGAGGGCGTCGTCGTCGAGCCCGTCGGGCCCCGCACCATCGGCGGCCTCCGCGGGCGCGAGCCCACGACGGACGTCGGCGCGGCGTCGGTCCGGGGCGGGCGCCTGCGGGTCAAGCGCGACCTGGCCCGCCTGGTGGTGCCCGACGGCGCCGTCCCGTTCTGGCGGGCCCACCGGGACGACATCGCCGCCATCGGCGACCGCCACCGGGTCGACGCCGTGCTCACCACCTCACCGCCGCACTCCCTCCAGGCCGTCGGCCGGCCGGTCGCCGACGCGCTGGGCGTGCCCTGGATCGCCGACCTCCGCGACCCGTACCTGGCCGACGCCCGCTTCCGGCCCACGGGCCTGGCCGCCGTCACCCTCCCGTGGGCCCGGCGGTTCGAGCGCCGGATCTACGCCGCCGACGCCGTGGTGCACGCCAACGCCGAGCACGACCGGGTCATGCGCCGCCTGCGGCCGGACCGGGCCGCCGCCATGCACGTCGTCACCAACGGCTTCCCGGACCGCCTGCTCGACCGGGTCGCCGTCGCCGAGCGCGCCCCCACGGTCGTCTCCGCCGGCCGGTGCGACCCCGCCGTGCTGCCCCGGCTCGTCGAGGCCAGCGCCGCCCGGGGGCTCGTCGTCCACCTGGCCGGGCCGGCGTCGGACGCCACCCGCGCCCTGGCCGACCGCAGCGACGGCCGCCTCGTCGTCCACGGCCGCCGCCCCCACGACGAGGTCCTGGACCTGATCGCCTCGGCCACCGTGCTCGTCGCCTCCCTGCCGGCTCGCCAGCGCGACGGCCTCGGCCTCAGCAGCAAGCTGTTCGAGTACATGGCGACGGGGCGGCCGATCCTCCTCGTCGGGCCCATGGCCGCCGACCGCGCCCTCGTCGATCGGCACTACGCCGGCGGCGCCCGGGTCATCGCCGATCCGACCGGGCCCGACGTCGACGCCGCCCTCGAGGCCGCCCTCGACGGGACGCTGGCCGTCGACCCCGGGGCGCTGGCGGCGGTGCGGTCCGACCTCAGCCGCAGTGCCGGTGCCCGCCGGCTCGCCGCCGTCCTCGACGCGGTGGTGTCCCCCTCCCCGCAACTCGGTGGGGTAGACGCCCGAAAACGGGCACCTACTCCACCGAGTTCGCCAGCGGCTAGAGGGGGTGGCCGGTGATCCGCACCGACTGGCGGCGCATCTCCGCCCTGCTGCCCAACGGCTCCCGCAGCCTGGCCGCGCTGGCCGTCCTGGGCTTCGTGTCCGCCGTGCTGGAGGCCGCCGTCCTCGTCCTCGTGGTGGCGTCCGCCCTGGGCGTCACCGAGGGCCGCGACCAGATCTCGGTCCCGGTCATCGGCTCGGAGATCGACCCCGCCGTGGGGCTGGGCGTCGCCGCGCTGGCCGCCGTGCTCAGCCTCGTCGGCCACCTCCTCATCGCCGACCGGTCGGCGCGGCTGTCGGCGCAGGTCCAGGCCAAGGTGCGGAACATGGTGGTCGACGCCTTCAGCGAGGCCAGCTGGGCCCGGCAGGCGGCCGACCGGGAGGGCGCCCTCCAGGAGACGGTCACGACGCTGGCCGGCCAGAGCTCGAACCTGGCGATCAACTTCGCCAGCCTCCTCGTCTCGGCCGTCGGCCTCGGCGCCCTGTTCGTGGCCGCCTTCGTCGTCGACCCGGTCATCACCGTCGTCGTCGTGCTCTTCGCCGGGCTGATCTTCCTCGTCCTGCGGCCCCTCAACTCCGTCACCCGGCGGCGGGCCAAGATCTGGGTCGATCAGGGCCGGGAGTTCGCCGAGGACGTGGCGTCGTGGTCGACGATGGTGATGGACGTCCGGGTCTTCGGGGTCGAGGACGTCAAGCGGTCCGAGCTGCGCCGGTCCATCCGCAAGGTATCGCGGTCGATGTACCGGACGCGGGTCGCCGGCCGGGTGGGCGCCAACCTCTACAAGGACCTGGCCCTCCTGTTCCTGGTCGGTGCGGTCGCCGCCCTGCGCGTCGCCACCGACGTCGACCTCGCCGCCGTCAGCTCGGTCGTGCTGCTCATCATCCGGTCGGTCAGCTACGCCCAGCAGGCCCAGGGGTCGCTCCAGCAGGTCGGCGAGCTGTCGCCGTCGCTCGAGGCCGCCCTGGAGCGCATCGTGTCGCTGCGAGCCGACGCCGAGGCGTGGGGCGACCGGCCGCTCGAGCGCATCACCGAGATCGAGCTCCGGGGGGTCGGCTACGACTACGAGCCCGGCCGTCTGGGCGTCGACGGCATCGACGTGCACATCGGCGCCGGCGAGGTCGTGGGCGTGATCGGCCCGTCCGGCGGCGGCAAGTCCACCCTCGTGCAGCTGCTCCTCCGGCTGCGCCGGCCCAGCCGGGGCCAGATCCTCGTGTCCGGCATGCCCTACGAGGAGCTCGACCCGACGGCGTGGCACCGGCTGGTGGCGCTCGTGCCCCAGGAGCCCCGCCTGTTCGAGGGCACCGTGGCCGACAACATCGCCTTCCACCGCTCGTGGGTCACGCCCGACGACGTCGACCGGGCCGCCGCCGCGGCCCACGTGCTCGACGACATCCGCCGTCTCGACGACGGGATGGACACGCGCCTCGGGCCGCGCGGCTCGGGCCTGTCGGGCGGGCAGAAGCAGCGCATCGCCATCGCCCGGGCGCTGGTGGGCCAGCCCCAGCTGCTGGTGCTCGACGAGCCGACCAGCGCCCTCGACCTGCGCTCCGAGGAGCTGCTCCAGCAGACGATCGAGTCGCTCAAGGGCGAGGTGACGATGGTGATCATCACGCACCGCCTCACCACGCTGCGCTCGTGCGACCGCGTCCTGGTGCTCGAGCGCGGCCACCAGCAGCACTTCGGCCCCCGCGAGGAGGTCCTCGCCGCCGCCGAGTTCCTGTCGGGGATCATGGGCGTCGGCGACGACGGGCGGGGCGGTTGATCCGGGTCTTCGCCGTCGGCTCCCCCCGGTCGGGGACGACGCTGCTCCAGCGGCTCCTGGCCGAGCGGGTCGGGCTGGCCACGCTGCGGGAGTCCTTCCTCGTGTCGCGGGTCCAGAGCCCGTCGCGGCCGCTGCGCCGGCTGGGTCTGGCCCGACGGGGGGCGGTGGCGGCGGCGGCCGAGGCGGTCGGCCGGACCGTCGGCCCGGTGCCCCTGCTCGACCGCCGCCGCACCGTCGGTGTCGTCCGGGCCGCGGCCGTGGCCCTCGATGAGATGGCGAAGGACATCGGCGCGCCGGGGTGGGTCGAGAAGACGCCCCGCCACCTCCGGCACGTGCCCCTGCTGACCACGGCCTGCCACCCCCGGTTCGTCCACATCCTGCGCGACGGGGCCGACGTGGTGGTCTCGGTCGTGGCCATCACCGAGCGCCAGCCCGAGCGGTGGCGGGGCAGCCGGTCGGCCCTCGACGCCGCCCGGCGCTGGGCGGCCGACGTCGAGATCCACCGCCGCTGGGCCGACCACCCCGACCACGCCTTCGTCCGCTTCGAGGACCTCGTCGCCGACGTCGACCGGTGGGCCGTCGGTGCCGCCGCCTGGCTGGGGACCGACGGCCCGGTCCACCGCACGGTCGCACCGGGGGAGATCGCCTTCGCCTCCGAGCCCTGGAAGCTCGCCGCCCTGCACGAGGTCTCGGCCGACACCACCTCGGTCACCACCGATCGGGACGCCGGGGCCCAGGCGCTGCGCGACGATCCCGAGGTCGGACCCATCCTCCAGGCCGCGGCCGAGGTCGCCGCCACCCTGCCCTACGACCGCCTCCTCTGGGCGCCCCGCCCCGCCTGACAGTTCGGCGCCGCCGGTCTCGGCCCGTCTCGATCGGAGCCCGCCCGGCCTGTGGTCGGCTCATGACGGAGGGTGGTGAATTATGTCATGATATGCCATGATGGCCGGGGTCGTCGACGACGACGCCGGCCGGATCGAGACGATCACCGAGACCGCCGGCGCCACGACGCGGACCATCGAGACCTACACCTA
>DATHEV010000473.1:0-6675 GCA_035318405.1 Iamia sp. | reverse complement strand
CGTCCCGCTCGACCAGCCCGACCCGCAGCCCGCGGGAGGCGGCGTCGAGGGCGCACCCGGCGCCGGTGATGCCGCCCCCGACCACGAGGACGTCGACCCCGTCGGCCTCCATCCGGCGCAGGGCGTCGACCCGGTCGAACCACCCCGGGCCGATCACGCGCTGAGCTCCCCGTCGACGTGCTGCTGCATGGGGGCGAGCCTACGACCGGTCCCCGGGACCCCCCGAACCCAGGATCCGCCCCAACCGCACCGAGGCCTCGGCCAGGTCGGCCTCCGCGAGCAGGCTGCACGAGATCCGCGCCGCCCGCCGGTCGACCGGGTCGACGTGGAACGCCTGCGCCGGGGCGACGGCGACCCCCTCGGCGGCGGCCGCGGCGACGATGTCGTCGGGCCCGGCGCCCGGCGGTGACGAGATCCAGGCGAAGTAGCCGCCGGTGGGCCGCCCGGCCGGGAGGTGGGCATCGTCGACCTGCCCGAGGAGGACGCCCATCCGCTGGCGGTAGGTGGCTCCCAGCCGGCCGACGATGGCGTCGTAGGCGCCGGTCTCGACCAGCTCGGCCACCACCGCCGCGACAAGCGGGTTGGCCCCGCCGCCGGAGTCGAGCAGGCCGCACCCCGCCAGCTCGGCGGCGATCGAGGGCGCGGCCCGGACGAAGCCCAGGCGCAGGCCGGGGGCGATCGTCTTGGAGAACGAGCCGAGGCGGATGACCCGCTCGGGGTCGAGGCTCCACAGCGGCGGGACGTCCTCGTCGCCCAGCTCGCTGTAGACGTCGTCCTCGATGATGGTCACGTCGCGCTCGATCGCCATGGCCGTCAGGTCCCGCCGCTCGTCCTCGGCCATCGTCCGCCCCGTCGGGTTGGCGTGCGTCGGGCAGACGTAGAGGAAGGTGCGGCCCCGGTGGCCCTCGGCCCGGAGGCGGGTGACCGTCTCGGCCAGGGCGGCGGCCGGGTCGGCGCCGGGCGGCAGGCCGACGGCGCGCAGCCCCCGGTCGGCGATGATCCGCAGCGCCAGGAAGTAGGTCGGCTGCTCCACCACGACGACGTCGGCGGGGGCACCCCGGACGCCGAGCACGAGGTCGAGGGCACCCGAGCTGCCGTAGGTGACGACCAGCGCGTCGGGGTCCGTCCCCGACCGCCCGGCCAGGGCGTGACGCAGCCGACCCGAGCCCTCGGACGTGCCGTAGGACAGGGCCCGCCAACCCCGGTCGGCGAGCGCGGCCTCGGCCGCCCGGGCCAGCTCCTCGGCCGGGAGGAGGGTGGGGTCGGGGTGGCCCCAGGTCAGGTCGAGCCGGTGCCCGCCATCGACGAACTGGAGATCCCGCGGCCCGGCCGTGGCCACCTCGTCCCGGAACAGATCGATCCCGGCCACCCCGCGGACCCTACCGGCGGACCACGAGGTGCCTGGCACCTCGTGGTCCGCAGCGAGGTGGGATCTGCGCTCCTACGGTGGACGGCATGTTCGTCGCCACCATCGGAGGGCACGGCCAGGTCGCCCGGCTCCTCACCCGCCTGCTCATCGCCCGCGGCCACTCGGTCCGCGCCATCGTTCGCAACCCGGACCACGTCGCCGACGTCGAGGCCGACGGCGCCCAGGCCGCCGTGGTCGACCTGGAGGACGGCTCGTCCGACATCGAGGCGGCGCTGTCGAGCGTCGACGCCGTGGTGTTCGCCGCCGGCGCCGGGCCCGGCAGCGGCGCCGAGCGCAAGCACACCGTCGATCGCGACGGCGTCACCCGGACCGTGGCGGCGATGGAGCGGGCCGGCGTCGCCCGCCTCGTCGTGATCAGCGCCATGGGCACGGACGATCCGCCCACCGACGACGAGGTCTTCAGCGTCTACCTGCGGGCCAAGGCCGAGGCCGACCGCATCGCCCTGGCCTCGGAGCTCCTCGTCACGGTGGTCCGCCCCGGCGGCCTCACCGACGACGACGGCAGCGGCCACATCACCATCGGCCGCCACGTCGACCGTGGCTCGATCCCCCGGGCCGACGTCGCCGCGGTCGTGGCCCACGTGCTGGACGAGCCCGGCAGCGTCGGCCACATCGTCGAGATCGTCGGCGGGCCCACGCCCATCCCGGACGCGGTGGCCGAGATCGCCACCCTCCCGGGCGGTCAGGGCTGAACCGCCACACGTCACACCGGAAGTTCGTCAACAACGGTTGTTGATGACGGATCCGCCCGTAGGGTCGACCCTGGTGAAGACCCCTGACCAGCTGACCGACCTGTTCCGAGCCCGCGGGCTCAAGGTCACCCCTCAGCGGCAGTGCATCTTCCGGGTGCTGGCCGGTAGCTCCGTCCACCCCACGGCCGAGGCGGTCCACGCCGCGGTCGTCGCCGAGATGCCCACCGTGTCGTTGCGCACCGTCTATCAGACGCTCAACGACCTGGCCTCCATGGGCGAGCTCGTCAGCCTCGACGTCGGCACCGGGTCCACCCGGTTCGACCCGACGCTCGTCCCGCACCACCACCTGGTGTGCGACGAGTGCGGCCGCATCCACGACCTCTACGCCGACTTCGGCGAGGTCGCGGTGCCGCCCGACGACGAGAGCGGCTTCACCATCACCGCCACCGAGATCGTCTTCCGGGGCCTGTGCGGCGAATGCGCCGCGTAGGACCAGGAGGCCGGGGCCGACGGCGGCCGGATCCACTGCACCACACCAGGAGACTGCACCATGCCTGACCTCAAGGGCACCCAGACCGAGGACAACCTGAAGGAGGCCTTCGCCGGCGAGAGCCAGGCGAACCGCCGCTACCTCTACTTCGCCCAGAAGGCCGACATCGAGGGCTACCCCGACATCTCGGCTCTGTTCCGCTCGGTCGCCGAGGGCGAGACCGGCCACGCCTTCGGGCACTTCGACTTCCTCGCCGAGACGGGCGACCCCGCCACCGGCGAGCCCGTCGGCGAGACCGAGGACAACCTCAAGTCGGCCATCGCCGGCGAGACCTACGAGTACACCCAGATGTACCCGGGCTTCGCCAAGACCGCCCGCGACGAGGGCTTCGACGACATCGCCGAGTGGCTCGAGACCCTGGCCCGCGCCGAGAAGAGCCACGCCGGCCGCTTCGAGCAGGGCCTCGAGTCCCTGTCCTGATCCGACCCTCACCGGTCTGACCGCCGGATCCACCCCCGGGTCGAGCGCTCGTCGTGACGAGAGCGTTCGACCCGGCGTGGCGGTCACCCCCTCTGTTCACGCGCGCCCCAGGAGGTCCCCGTGACGACCACCTACGACCCGTTCCACCCGGCCTACCTGGTCGTCGACGACCTCCGCGAGGAGATGGACCGGGTCTACGACCTGTGCCACGGCTGCCGGCTGTGCTTCAAGTTCTGCCCGGCCTTCCCGACCCTGTTCGACGCCATCGATCGCCACGACGACCAGGACTCGCACAAGCTCACCGACCAGGAGCGCTTCCAGGTCGTCGACGAGTGCTTCAACTGCAAGCTGTGCGGCGAGCTCAACTGCCCCTACACACCGGGCAAGCACGAGTGGGCCCTCGACTTCCCCCGTCTGATGCTGCGGGCCAAGGCCACCCAGCACGCCACCGAGAAGAAGCCGATCCGGACGAAGATCACCGACCAGGCGCTCGGCCGCACCGACCTCTCGGGCCGGGTCGGCAGCGCGCTGGCCGCGGTCAGCAACAAGATCGTGGCCACCCCCGGCAGCGCCCCCCGCAAGGCCCTGGAGGCGACCACCGGCATCTCGTCGGAGCGGATCCTCCCGCCGTACACCAAGCAGCGGTTCTCCCGCTGGTTCGCCGGCCGGGACGCGTCCTCCGGTGATGGGCCGCCGACCGAGGCCCAGGGGCACGCCACGCTGTTCCCCACCTGCCTGGTCGAGTACCAGGACACCGCCATCGGCCAGGACCTGGTGAAGGTGCTCGACCGCAACCGGGTCACCTGCGACCTCCCCGAGGGCCAGCAGTGCTGTGGCGCCCCGTTCCTCCACCAGGGGAACCTGGCCGCCTTCACCAAGCTGGGCCGGCAGAACGTCGAGGTCCTCGCCGCCGCCCTCCGCCGGTCCGATGCCAGGGGCGAGCCGTCGACGGTCGTCGTCCCCGAGCCGACCTGCAGCTTCGTCCTCAAGAACGACTACCCGGCCTACATCGGCGGCGCCGACGCCGAGCTGGTCGCCGAGCGGACCATGGACGCGGCCGAGTACCTGTGGAAGCAGGTCCACAAGGGCGACGGCACCGCCCTCGACACCGAGTTCACCGGCGAGGTGCCCGACGAGGTCACCTACCACGCCGCCTGCCACCTCCGGGCCCAGAACATCGGGTACAAGAGCCGGGACCTGCTCAAGCTCACGGGCACCAAGGTCCGTCTCGTCGCCGAGTGCTCGGGCATCGACGGCACCTGGGGCCTGCGGGCCGAGAACCTCGCCGACGCCCGCAAGGTGGCGCGCAAGCTCACCGCCGGCATCGAGAAGGCCGGCAACAGCGTCGTCTGCGGCGACTGCTCGCTGGCCAACGGCGGCATCGCCCTCGAGACCGGCGCCCGCCCGTCGCACCCCATCCAGGTCGTCGCCCGGGCCTACGACCTGCCCCCCGAACCGGACGCCACCTCCCGCTAGTGCGTCCAGAAGGACTCCCCATGACCAAGCTGACCCTCGACGACATCTCCGACCTGCGGGCCTACGAGCGCGAGCGGGAGGCCTTCCGCGCCGAGGTCAAGGCGCTCAAGCGGAAGCGCCGCATCTCCGTCGGCCCCGTCGTCACGCTCGTGTTCGAGAACCGGGAGACGGTCCGGTTCCAGATCCAGGAGATGGCCCGGGTCGAGCGCATCGCCACCGACGAGGGCATCCAGGCCGAGCTCGACATCTACAACCCGCTCGTCCCCGATCCCGGCCACCTGGCGGCCACCCTCTTCATCGAGCTGACCACCGACGACCAGATGAAGGAGTGGCTCCCGAAGCTGGTCGGCATCGAGACCGCCGTCGAGGTGCGGCTGGGCGACGGCGACGACGCCCGGGCGGTGCGCTGCACCGTCGATCCCGACCACGAGCGCCAGCTCACCCGCGAGGAGGTCACCGCGGCGGTGCACTACGTCCACTTCGCCTTCACCGACGACGAGGTGGCGGCGGCGGGCGCCGGCCCGGTTCGCCTGGCGCTGGCGCATCCGGCCTACGAGCACGAGGTCGTCCTGTCCGACGAGACCGTGGCCGAGCTGCTCGCCGACCTCCGCGGCGCCTGACCAGCACTCTCGTCCCCCCTCGGTGCCCTCCATCCCCCCTGTTGGTCGGGAATGTGAACAGGGCCCAACGGTCTGGACAGGCGATGGGCCAGACGCGATGCTCGCCCCTTCTGGCCCAGACTGCACCGTCTGCCCCCGGGCCGGGGCGAAGCGAGACCACCCGTGACCGATACGACGACCGCCCCCTCGTGGCGCCGCCAGGCCGCCTGCCAGGGGCTCGATCCCACCATCTTCTTCCCGAGCGACGACGACGACGAGTGTCTTGACGCCAAGGCCGTCTGCGCCCAGTGTCCCGTGGCGGACCTCTGCTTGGAGCATGCTCTGGGGGTCCGGGAGAAGGAAGGGATCTGGGGTGGGTGCACCGAGCGAGAGCGACGGAGGATCATCCGACAGCGCCGCCGCTCGGCCTGAGGCCGCCTCGGAGGCTGCTGCGCCGGCGGAGGCCGTCCCGGCGGAGGCCGGACCGGTCGTCCGCCGCATCCAGGCCGACGAGGGCGCGCGGCTCCGCCAGGTCCGGCTCGACGCCATCGCCGAGAGCCCGGGCGACTTCACGACCCGTCTGACCGACGCCCGCGACCGCCCGGCCGAAGCGTGGGACCGGGTCGCCGAGGTCCACGCCGCCGCCGACGACCAGGCCACCTGGTTCGCCGAGGTCGGCACCGACACCGCCGGCATCATCAGCGCGTTCCGCACCGAGGACGGCGCCGTCACCATGACGTCGCTGTGGTCGACCCCCGGCCACCGCCGCTCGGGCGTGGCCGACGTCCTGGTGGCCACGGTGCGCGACTGGGCCTACGAGGGCGGGGCCGTCGAGATCCGCCAGTGGCTCGTCGAGCGGAACGCCCACGCCCGCGCCTTCCACGAGTCCCTCGGCTTCGAGCCCACCGGCCACGAGCGCCCCTACGAACCCAGCCCCGACATCGGCGAGGTCGAGCTGCGCCTCCCCCTCCGCTAGCGCGTCTGGCACCGGACCACGAGGTGCCTGGCACCTCGTGGTCCGGGCACCTCGTGGTCGGTCACGTCTCGGGGTGGGGGAGGCGGTAGAGGACGTGGGGGCGGATGCGGTGGCCGGCGGGGACGTTGGGGTGGAGGAAGTCACCGGCCGGGTCCCGGCTCATGCCGATCTTCTCCATGACCCGGCGGGACGCGACGTTGCCCTCCCACGTGAAGGACACGATCTCGGCCAGGCCCACCCGGGCGAAGCCGTCGGCCACCGCCGCCGAGGCCGCCTCGGGCGCGATGCCCCGGCCCCAGGCCGCCGTGGCCAGGCGCCACCCCACCTCGACGGCGGGGGCGCACGGCGCGGCGGGCGGCGCCGGCCACAGCCCGACGAAGCCCACGAACCCCTCGACGCCGTCGACCGCGGCCGCATCGACCGCCCACAGCCCGAAGCCGCGCTCGTCGAAGGAGGCCTCGATCCGGTCGACGAAGTCGTCGCTCTGCTCGCGGGTGAGCGGGGCGACGAAGTGCTCCATGACCTGCGGGTCG
>DATHEV010000472.1:0-2734 GCA_035318405.1 Iamia sp. | reverse complement strand
CGGTCGAGCGCCCGTCGCAGGCCCTGCTCGAGCTCCAGACGATCGACCACCTGCACGTGCATGGCGGCGTCGAACACCTCGGTGCGGGACCGGCCCCGGGCCTTGGCCTGGTACATGGCCGCGTCGGAGTCGCGCATCAGCGACTCGGCCGCCTGGCCGCCGTCGGTGCTGGCCACCCCGATCGACACCGTGACGGTCACCTCGGTGCCCTCCAGCTCCAGCGGGCGGGCCACGGCCGTCTCGACCCGGGTGGCGATCTCGACCGCCTCGCGCCGGTCGGCCAGGTCCTCGCACAGCACGGCGAACTCGTCGCCGCCGAAGCGGGCCACGGTGTCGCCGGGGCGGACGGCGCCCTCGATGCGGGTGGCCACCTCGACCAGCAGGGCGTCGCCGGCGGCGTGGCCCAAGCTGTCGTTGACGATCTTGAAGTTGTCGAGGTCGAGGAACAACACCGCGGCGAGGGACTGCTGCCGACCGGCGCGGGCCACCGCCACCCGCAGGCGGTCGAGCAGGAGGGTGCGGTTGGGCAGGCCGGTGAGCGGGTCGTGGGTGGCCTGGTGCTCGAGCTGGTCCTCGAACGCCTTGCGCTCGCTGATGTCCCGCCCGACCACGGCGACGGAGTCGATGTGCTCGTCGTCGCGCAGCGCCACCATCACCACCGACAGCGGCACCGCATCGCCCTCGGCGTCGTGCACGGCGAGCTCGCCCTCCCACAGGCCGGACGCCTCGAGGGCGGGGACGACCTCGTGGATCACCCGGTGGCTGACCCACGGCGGCACTCGGGTGGTGAGGGCGTCGAGGGTGGACGAGGCCTCGTCCAGCCCGAGCAGGGCGAGCCCGGCCCGGTTCATCGCCACCCGGCCGTCGGTGAGGGTCAGCATCCCGACCAGGTCGGTCGAGGCCTCGAGGGCCATGGACAGGCGCTGGCGGGCGGTCTCCGACTCGACCTCCTGGGACACGTCCCGGATGGTGAAGATGAACCCCTCGATGTCGGGGTCCGACGACAGGTCGGCGAACCGGACCCGCAGGTGACGCCACTCGCCGTCGGCATCCGGAGCCCGGACCGAGAAGGGCTCGTCGGACGGCCCGGCGCCGTCGCCGACGACCCGCTCCCAGGCGCGCGGCACGTCGTCGGGGTGGACGAGGCTCTGGGCGGGCAGGCCGAGGAGGGCCTCAGGGGTGTGGCCGAGGACGGTCTCGACCGACGGGCTGATCCAGCGGATGCGGGCGTCGGGCGCGACGACGACGATGACGTCGGAGGAGTAGCCGACCAGCTTGCGGAAGCGCCGCTCGGCCGGGCTGGTCTCGCTCGGGGGCGGGGCGTCTGGTGGGGCCATCCTCTTCCTCGCTCGGCCGATGGCGGCCACAGGCTACGCCGTCGGGCCCGCTGCGGAGGGTGATCGGTCGAGCACTCTGCGAGCGAGAGGGGGTGGGCCCACCGTGGACGGACCGCAGGGGGGTGGGCCCGGTCGCCAGCGGCAAGACTGACGAGCGGCCCGCGGAGCGACCCCGGGTCCGACGACCGAGAGCCGGAGCCATGACCGACCCGCCCGCTGCGCCGGGACCGCCCGGCGGCCACGACGCCACCCAGGCCTTCCCGGCCGGCGGAGCCCCGCCGCCCCCACCGGCGTCACCCCCGCCCGGCGCCCCCGTCCCGCCCGCCGCCCCCGTGCCGCCCTCGGCCCCCGGCGACGGCCCCGGTCCGGGTTCCGGCACCGGTCCGGCCCAGGGCTACCCCGCCGATCCGACGCAGGGCTACACGCCGGATCCGACGCAGGCCCAGGGCTATCCGCCCGGTCCGGCCCAGGGCTCGGGCTACCCCGCCGATCCGACGCAGGGCCACCCCACCGGCCCGGGCCAGGGATACCCGCCCGGCTCGGCTCCGACCTACGCCCCCGACCCGGCCCAGGGCTACACCACCGGCCCGGCGCCCGGCTACCCCACCGGCGACCCCACGAGGGCGACCGGCTATCCCTCCGGGTCGCAGGGCGGGGGCCCGCCGACGGCACCGGCACCCACCCCTCCGTCCTCCGGTCGGCGGCGCGGCAAGGGCCGCATCGTCGGTCGGGCCCTGCTGGTGCTGATCGTGATCGGGGCCCTGGCCGGGGCCACGGCGTGGGGCTTCGTCAACCGCTCCAGCGCGGAGAAGTGGAGGGACCGCAGCGAGACCGCCGATGCCGCCCTGGAGGAGAGCCTCGACCGCGTCGAGGTGACCAGCGGCGACCTGGAGGACGCGCAGACCCGACTGCGCGACCTGGCCAACGAGAAGGCCGGGGAGACCGACCGCAACCGCATCCTCTCCGAGATCGTGGCCCAGGCCCCCGAGGTCACCGCCGCCCTGGCCGACTGCCAGCAGGAGACCACCGACCTGGCCAACGACATCATCGCCGCCTTCGGCGACCCCGCCTCTGACGCGGCGGCCTTCGAGGAGCGCATCGACGAGGTCAACGAGATCTGCGAGACCGCCCTGGCCCAGGCCGAGGATCTCGTGGCCACCATCGAGGGCCTGGGCATCTGATGATCCCCCCGTCCGCCGTGGCCCGTCGGGCCGGCGCCGTGCTGGCCACCGCCGCCCTGGTGGTCCTGGGCACCGGCTGCGTCGCGCCGCCCAGCGAGCCCGAGGTCGACACCTCGGCCATCGACGCCCCGGTCGAGGTCGACCCCGGCCTCTACACCGTCCGCATCCGCAGCCAGACCTGCGAGGGGCTGGGCGTGGGCTCGGGCTTCCTGATCG
>DATHEV010000471.1:0-6123 GCA_035318405.1 Iamia sp. | reverse complement strand
GGCGTCTGAAGGCTTTCGATCAATGAATGCTCCTCCGATCGCGCGACGGATCGGGCGTGTCATCACCGGGGAGGTGGAGGCCGTGCGATGATGCGCCTCGATGGTCGACGGGGAGGATCGGATGCCGCGGCCCGCTCGGCGGGCGGCGGCCGCCGCCGTCGTGGCGACCGTGCTCGTCCTCGCCGCCGCGGGCTGTGGCGGCGACGACGGTGAGGAGCCGGCGGCGACCACCACTCAGGCCGCACCCACGTCGACCACCGGGGACACCGAGGCCGAGGTGCCCGCCGAGGCCGTCGTCGTCGGTCACCGGGGCGCCTCGGGCGACGCCCCGGAGCACACCTTCGCGGCCTACGACCTCGCCCTCCAGCAGGGCGCGGACTACATCGAGCAGGACCTCCAGCTGACCTCCGACGGCGTGCTGGTGGTGCTCCACGACGACACCCTGGACCGGACAGCGCGGGGCCCGGCCGAGTCGTGCACCGGTCTGGTCGCCGACAAGACCCTCGCCCAGATCCAGGAGTGCGAGGTCGGCTCCTGGTTCAACGAGGCGAACCCCGATCTCGCCGACCCCGCCTTCGCCGAGCAGCGGATCCCCACCATGGAGGCGGTGCTGGATCGCTACGGCACCGAGGTGAGCTACTACATCGAGACCAAGGCCGACGACGCCCAGACCGGGATGGAGGAGGCGCTCCTCGACCTCCTCGACGAGGCCGGCCTGGGCTCACCGGAGGGTGGATCCCGCCAGGTGCTGATCCAGTCGTTCAGCCCGGAGAGCCTCGAGCTGGTGCACTCCCTCCGCCCGGAGCTCCCGCTGGTGCTGCTGATCGTGGTCAGCGAGGACCCGATCCAGGAGGCCACCATCGACGAGGCGGCCGCCTACGCCACCGGCATCGGCCCGTCCTCCGTCAACGTCGACGCCGCACTGATCGGGGCCGCCCACGAGCGCTGCCTCGACGTCCACCCCTACACCGTGGACGACCCCGCCCAGATGAGCGGGCTCCTCGACCTCGGCGTCGACGGCATGTTCACCAACACCCCCGACGTCCTCGTCGCCCAGCGCGAGGGCCACCCGCCTCCCCCCGCGCACTGCGCGCCTCCCGCCTCCTGAGAGGGCCGCTCAGCGGACGGCTGGGGTGAGGCGGACGGGGAGCGACCGGAAGGCGCGGATGAGGTTGTTGCGCTTGCGGCGCGGTGGACCGGCGAGCTCGATGGTGGCGGCGCGCTCGACGAGCGCCGTCAGCACGGCGGTGCCCTCGAGGCGGGCGAGGCCCATGCCGACGCAGGCGTGCTCGCCGTGCCCGAAGGCGAGGTGGCCGGCGCTCTCGCGGGTGATGTCGAAGCGCTCGGGGTCGTCCCACCGGCGCTCGTCACGGTTGGCGGAGGCGAAGCTGAGCATGATGCGTGACCCGGCGGGGATCTCGATGCCGCCGACCTCCGTGTCGATCCGGGCGACCCGCGTGAAGCAGCTGATGGGGCTCTCGAGGCGCAGTGCCTCGTTGAGGGCGCCCTTGGCCCGGTGGGGCTCGTCCCGGAGGAGGCGCCACTGGTCGGGGTGGGTGGCGAGCAGCCAGACCAGGTTGCCGATGGCGCTGATGGTGGTGTCGAGCGACGGGGCGATGTAGTCGATGATCATCATCGGGCACCGCGACGGATCGACCTCCCCCCGCTCGGCGGCGCCGAGGATGCGCGCCGCGAACGAGTCCGACGGCAGCGTGCCCTTGGCGAGCTGCTGGGCGTAGGCGGTCATCTCGAGGATCCCGTTGCCGGCGGCGACCGCTCGCTCGTTCAGCGGCCCGAGGCCGTCGAAGCTGGCTGCCGCCCAGTCGAGGAGGCGGTCCCGCCCCTCGGCCGGCCACCCGAGGAGGTCGGGCACCCAGGTGGCCGGGAGGACCTCGGCCAGCTCGGTGACCGCGTCGAACGTCGCCTGGCCGACGAGCCGTTCGACGATGGCGTCGGCGAGGGCCTGGGCGTCGGGCCGGAGGTCGGCGAGGGCCCGCGGGGAGAGCGGACGCCCGATGATCTCGCGCTGGCAGGTGTGCTCGGCCCCGTCGCTCATCAGCGTCGTGCCCCGCCCGCCCGTGTTGATGAACTCGTTCAGCCCGACGCCCTCGCCGGACACGAAGGTGGCGTCGTCGTCCAGGATGGCGCGGACGTCGTCGTAGCGGGCGGCCGCGTAGACGTCGTGGGCGTCGAGCCAGACGACGGGTCCGGCGTCGCGCAGGGCGCGAAGGTGGGGGTACGGGTCGTCGAGGGCCTCGTCGGCGAAGAGGTCGGCCCCGTAGCGGGGAGCGCTCACCACGTGACGATGGTGAGGTCGGGGCCGGCGACGAGCTCGCCGGTGAACCCGCCCTGGCGGACCTCCTCGACGAAGGGCTGATAGCCGTCGGCCGGGGGCGGGATGAAGTGGGTGAGGACGAGGCGGCCGACGCCCGCGCGCTCGGCGGCGGCGCCGAGGTCGACGGCATCGGCGTGGTAGGCGGCGATGGGCTCCCAGCGGGTGCCCGCCGCCATCTCGGCGAAGGCCCGGAGGCGCACCTCGTGCACGAGGACGTCGACCCCGGCGGCGAGGGCCTCGACCTCGGCGCAGACCATGGTGTCGCCGCTCACCACCACGGAGCCCGTGGGCCCGTCGATCCGGTAGGCGACCGCCGGCAGCACCGGCTCGTGGTGGACGGCGACGGCGGTCACGGTGACCTCGCCACACCGCCAGACCTCGGTCGGCGACCGGGGCGCGTCGAAGGCGACGACCTCGACCGTCGGCCCGCCCCCGTGGTCGGTGTGGGCGACGCGCACGGCGATGTCGTCCTCCCACTGGTCGAGGATCCCGGCGGCGAAGCGGGACGTCGCCCCCTCGGGGGCCACGATCGTGGTCCGGTGGGCGCCGGCGATCCACCGGGAGAGCACGAGGTCGGCCAGGCCCGTGAGGTGGTCGGAGTGGTGGTGGGTCAGGAGCACGGCGTCGAGGTCCGCCAGGGGCGTCATCGACCCGGCCAGCCGGATCACCGTCCCCCGCCCGGCGTCGACCTGGAGGCGCACGCCATCGATGTCGACCAGCGTGCCGGCGCCGGCCCGGTCCGGGTCGGGGACCGGGACGCCGGTGCCGGTGAGGACGACGCGGTTCACAGGATCTCCGTCATTCGTGGACGTGGGTGGCGGCGGGCTGGTGCCCCACCGCGCAGGTAGGTCGACCGGTGTGGCCTGGCGTCATCTGGTGGTGCGCCACCGCGCGGGAAGGTCGACCGGTGTGGCCTAGCGTCATCTGGTGGTGCGCCACCGCGCGGGAAGGTCGACCGGCGCGGCGGGGGTTCCGGCGCGGTGAGGTGCCGCCGGCGGTGCACCACCGCGCGGGAACGGGGTGCCCGAGGTTCCGGCGCGGTCACGTGCCGCCGGCAGCGCACCATCGCGCGGGAAGGTCGACCGGCGCGATCACGTGCCGGCCGCGACGCAGGTGTTGCGGATGGTGCCGATGCCCTCGATCCAGGTCTCGAGGACCTGGCCCGGCTGGAGCGACCGCGGTGGCTTCCGCGCCATGCCCACACCCGCCGGGGTGCCCGTGAAGATCACGTCGCCCGGGAGCAGGGGCAGCACCGACGAGAGCTCGGCGACCAGCTGCGGGACGTCGAAGACGAGGTCGTTCGTGCGGCCGTCCTGCACGGTCTCGCCGTCGACGGAGCACCCGAGGCCGAGGTCGTCGCGATCGGGGACCTCGTCGGGGGTGACGAGCCACGGTCCCATCGGGCCGTAGCCGCGGCGGGACTTGCCCAGCGAGAACTGCATGCCGGCGGCGAACTGGAGGGCGCGGTCGCTGATGTCCTGGCCCACGGTCAGCCCGGCGACGTGGTCCCAGGCGTCGGCCTCGCCGACCCGGTCGGCGGCCCGGCCGATGACGGCGACCAGCTCGACCTCCCAGTCGACGGACTCGCCGATGATCTCGATGTCGTCGAAGGGGCCGCCGAGCGAGGAGGGGAACTTGGTGAAGGTGGCCGGGACCTCGGGGATGGCCATGCCCGACTCCTCGGCGTGGCTGCGGTAGTTGAGCCCGATGGCGAACACCTGGCGCGGGCGCGGGACGGGGTTCTGGAGCCGGGACTCGTCGAGCGGGCCGGTGACGGCGCTGACGCCGGCGGCCCAGGCCGCGAAGGCGGGCCAGTCGTCGAAGGCCGCCATCGGATCTGGACCGAAACGGCCGTCCGACGCGGTGGCGACGTCGGCCACGCCGTCGTCGAGGACGAGGACGAGACGTCCGTCCAGGTTGGCGATCTTCATGGGGTTCTCCTGATCTGCCGACGCAGGTCGGCCAGCAAGGCGTCGGCGGTGTCGGGGGTGGTGCCGAAGAGGTGGAAGTCGGGGCGCTGGAGGGCCCAGCGCACATCGTGGCGGGTGAACCAGTCGTCCATCTCGGGGGCGACGACCACCGCCCCGCCGATGCCGGCGAACCAGTCGACCAGATGGGGGTCCAGTCCGTCGGGGTCGGCGGCGACCGTGACCAGCCGCCAGCCCGCTCCGTGGACGTCGTCGAACAGCCGCGAGCCCACGAGGTGCCTGGCACCTCGTGGGCGCAGGTCGGCCTGGGGGAACTGCTCGCCGGCGAGGGGTGAGTCGCAGACCACGCCCGAGGTGATGCCCGGGAGGCCCGGGACGTCGCTGAGGCTTCCGTCGTAGCCGGCGGCCATGGCCTCGTCGCGGGCGGCGGCCTCGGTGGGGTCGGGCACGCAGATGACCTTTCCCAGCTCGATCGAGAAGTCGACGGCAGCGTTGGCGTTGGGGCGGCGCTCCTCGTCGTAGGTGGCGAGGAGCGCCGCATCGGCCCGCCCGTCGAGCACGAGGTCGAGCTTCCACGCCAGGTTGACGGCGTCACGGATGCCGGAGCACATGCCCTGCCCGGCGAACGGGGGCATCAGGTGGGCGGCGTCGCCCGCCAGGAGGGCCCGGCCGACCTGCCACCGCTCGGCGACCCGGGCCTCGAACGTGTAGACGGCGTGGCGCTCGAGCCGGGCGTTGCCGGGGTGCACGTCCCACGGGGCGAGCAGCTCCCAGGCCCGCTCCTCGCGGCCGAGGTCCTCGAGGGTCTCGGTCGGGAGGCGCATGAACTCCCACCGCCGGCGGCCGGGTCCGCCCGACACCGCCGTGGTCGGGCGGGCCGGGTCGCACACCTGGACGTTGATGGGGTCGAACACCCGGGGCTCGTCGAGGACGAGGTCGACGATCAGCCAGTCGTAGTGGAAGCCCCGGTCGTCGACGGCGACGCCGAGGAGGTCGCGCACGGTCGAGTTGGCGCCGTCGCAGCCCACGACGTAGCCGGCGCGGAGGGACTCGCCCGAGTGTGCGACCACGACGTGATCGTCGGCCTGGGAGATGCCGTCGACCCGCGTCCCGCGCCGGACCTCGACGGTGGGGAGGGATTCGGCCCGTGCCCGCAGGACCGCCTCGAAGTCGGGCTGGCAGAACATCGACGAGAAGGGCCAGCCCGACGCGGCCACACCGATCCGTCCGAAGCGGAGCAGGGTCGTCCCCTCCCCGTTGCGCCACTCGTAGACCTCGGCCGGCTCGGAGACGGCCCGGACCTCGTCGCCGATGCCACAGGCCTGGATGATCCGCCCGACCTCGTGGTCGAAGTGGACGGCGCGGGGGAGCGGGTACGGCTCGGGCCACTGCTCGAGGACGACGACCGACCGGCCGCGCTGGCCGAGGAGGATGGCGAGGACGAGACCGACCGGCCCGGCCCCGACGATGGCGACGTCGGTCATGCCGGGCGCAGGGGCTGGTGACCCCACGCGCTGATGGAGTCGTAGGCGCGGTCGTCGTCCCAGTCGTCGGTGATGACCCGGGCGCCGTGGCCGACCTCGATCTGGAAGCCGGCCGGCGTCTGGAGGTAGAAGCTGAACATGCCGTCGTTGTCGTGACGGCCGAGCCCGTTCGGGATCCCGAGGTCGGTGGCCCACAGCCGGTCGAAGGCGGCGCCGACGTCGTCGCGATCGTTCATCTCGAACATCACATGGTGCAGCGTCTGCGGCAGGTCGAACGGCGCGCGCGCCAGCGCGATCGTGTGGTGGCGCGCGTTGCAATGGAAGAAGCGCACCTCGAGGTTGATGCCCGGCGCGAGTTCCATCTCGAGCCAGTCGG
>DATHEV010000470.1:0-2217 GCA_035318405.1 Iamia sp. | reverse complement strand
CGCCCAGCCAGCACGAGATCGACCTGCGCTACACCGACGCCCTCACCATGGCCGACAACGTGATGACGTTCCGGCTCGTCGTGCGCGAGATCGCCATGGAGCGGGGCGTGCACGCCACCTTCATGCCCAAGCCCATCGCGGGTGTGCAGGGCTCGGGCATGCACACCCACATGTCGCTCTACGAGGGCGACACCAACGCCTTCGCCGACGCCAGCGACCCGTACCGCCTGTCGAAGGTCGGGCGAGGCTTCATCGCCGGGCTCCTCCACCACGCCGCCGAGATCACCGCCGTCACCAACCAGCTGGTCAACTCGTACAAGCGGCTCATCCCCGGCACCGAGGCCCCGGCCCACGTGTCGTGGGCCCGCAACAACCGCTCGGCGCTGATCCGGGTGCCGGTCACCAAGTCGGGCAAGGACGCCTCGGTCCGCATCGAGTACCGCTCGCCCGACCCGGCGTGCAACCCGTACCTGGCCTTCTCGGTCATCCTGGCCGCCGGGCTCAAGGGCCTCGACGAGGGCTACGAGCTGCCCGAGGAGACCACCACCAACGTCTTCGAGCTCACCCCCGCCCAGCGGGCGGCCGAGGGGCTCCGCGAGCTGCCCCAGTCGCTGGCCGACGCCCTCGACGTGATGGAGGGCTCCGAGCTGGTGGCCGAGGCTCTGGGCGAGCACATCTTCGGCTGGTTCATCCGCAACAAGCGGAACGAGTGGGCCGACTACAAGAAGCAGGTCACCCCCTACGAGCTGGAGCGCTACCTGTCGGCCTGGTAGGCCGCGCAGGAGCTGATGCCATGGAGCCCTGGCTCGTCTACCCCGATCCCCCGCCGCCCGAGCTGGTGCAGACCCTCGAGCTGGCCGGCCACGCCTGGAAGGCCGTCTCCGACGAGGTGGCCGTCTCCCGCATGGACTCCGACACGGGCTGGCGGGGCGCGGTCGTCGTCCTCGGCGACGCCCCCGAGACCGGGCTGGCCGTGTGCCGGGCCCTGCGCAAGCGCGACGTCCCCATCGAGCCGGTCATGCTGCTCGTCCGGGGCGCCGGGCTGGCCGACCTCGAGCTGCGCGACGACCTCTACGACGACTTCTGCCTCGACCCGTTCCACCCCCGCGAGCTCGAGGCCCGGCTCCGCCACCTGCTGTGGCGGGCCGGCACCGGCACCGGCCCGGAGATGATCGAGTACAGCGGGCTGGCCCTCAACCTGGAGACCTACCAGGCGGCCATCGAGAACCGGCCCCTCGACCTGACCTACATGGAGTACGAGCTCCTGAAGTTCCTGGCCCAGCACCCGGGCCGGGTCTTCACCCGCGAGACCCTGCTCAGCCGGGTGTGGGGCTACGAGTACTACGGCGGCGCCCGCACCGTCGACGTCCACGTCCGGCGCCTCCGGGCCAAGCTGGGCGAGGAGCACGCCGGCCTGATCACGACGGTGCGATCGGTCGGCTACCGCTTCGGCCAGTCCCGCTGGGGGTCCTGACCCCGAGGTGGCGATGAGATCCGGCGGGTTCCCGCCGGATCTGATCGCCACCTCGAGAGCGGGTGACGGCGCCGATGACGCCGGTCTCTCATCTCCGGCCCGCCGCTAGTTCAGGTCGAGCAGCTCGGAGCCCTCGTAGCGGGTCTCGGCGTCCTTGGTCACGAAGTGCCCGAGGATGGCCGAGGCGACGCCCCCGCTCATGGCCACGGTCACCGGGAAGACGACGACGATGATCACCGCGAGGACGATGGCTCCGATCACGCCGCCATCATGCCCGCTCCGCCTACCCCGCCACCAGGCTGAAGAGCACCGGCTTGACCTGTCCCGTCCTGACCCTCAGCTCGAGGGGCTCGGCGCGGTGGAGCCGGAGGCCGGCGGGGAGGTCGGCGGCGTCGAGCGCGGCCGTGTAGGTGCCCGCGGCGTCGACCTCGATGCCCCACGCCCCGTCGGCGTCGGTCGTCGCCCGGCCGACGGGCTCTCCGTCGGCGTCGGCCACGGTGATGTCGACGCCGGCGAAGAAGCGCTCGTCGCCGGCGTCGTCCCGGGTGAACAGCACGCCCCGGAACCCCGTCGCCCCCTCGGGGAGGGTGGTGGCCTCGACCGTCGTGGTGGCCTCGACCGTCGTGGACGTCTCGTCGGGAGCGGTGGTGGTCTCGGCCGCCGTCGTGCTCGACTCCTCGACGGCATCGCCTCGGGAGTCGGCCTCGGACGTGTCTCCGCCACAGGCGCCGGCCAGGCCGGCG
>DATHEV010000469.1:0-3851 GCA_035318405.1 Iamia sp. | reverse complement strand
CCTCGAGCACCGGCAACCAGTCCAAGACCACCCACACGGTCGCCATCCCGGCCGCCGTCCAGCCCGGCGACCAGCTGATGCTGTTCGTCGCCTCCAACGCCACCGGCACCACGACGATCTCGACGCCCGCCGGGTGGACCAGGGTCATCGACGCCGCCACCTCGGCCAGCCGTCACGACGCCTTCGTGCGCACCGCGGTCGCCGGCGACGCCGGGTCGACCGTCTCGACCACGCTCGGCAGCGTGGCCAAGGCCGACCTGACCGTGGCCGCCTACCGGGGCGTCACCCTCGGCGCCAGCGCCGGCCAGGCCGGCTACACGACGCCCACGGTGGCGGCCACGCCCGGCGCCTGGGCCGTGTCCTACTGGGCCGACAAGTCCGCCTCGACCACGGCCATCGCCCCGCCGGCCGGGGTGGCGATCCGCTTCCAGCGCACCGCCACCGGCGCCGGCCACCTGACCGAGACCCTCGGCGACGTCATCGCCACCGGCACCACGGTCGGCGGGCTGGCGGCCACGCCCGCCGGCGGCGCACCGGTGGCCAACGCCGCCGCCATGACGGTGGTCCTCATCCCCAGCTGATCCCGCTGATCTGCTCACGCTCCGGGGGGAGCAGGGCGCGAACCGGTGATCGGACTCCCACTTGGGAGGGAGGCCCGATCACCGGTTCGGCGCGCCCGAGGAGGACGGTCCTCCTCCGCGGGGAGGAGACCGGCTAGCCCGGCCGGTGGCAGACGGCCTCGACGTTGTTGCCGTCGGGGTCGCGCACGAAGGCTCCGAAGTAGCTCTCGTGGTACTCGGGCCAGACCTTCGGCTCGTGGAGCACCTCGGCGCCCAGCTCCACGGCGGCGTCGCGGAAGGCGACGACGGCGTCGCGGTCCGGAGCGGTGAAGGCGATGTGCGACTCGCGGAACCCGTCCCCGGTCGTCAGCGGGCCGACCCAGAAGGACGGGAAGTCGACCCCGTACCCCGCCACGGTGGTGAAGTCCATGATGCGCCGGCCGCCGAGCGGCGCCAGCACGGCGTCGTAGAAGTCGAGGGCGGCCTTCAGGTCCCGGCACTGGATGGAGAGGTGGTCGAGCATGGGCCGATCCTCGCGCCCGCGGGAGAGGCCTGGATACCCTCGCCGCCATGAGCGACGCCACCGGTCCCGACCAGCCCGACGGCACCCCGCCGATCAGCCCCTTCGGCCAGATGCTGGGTGAGACCTTCGCGACGGTGACGCCCGACGAGGTGGTGATCCGGCTCACCATCGCCCCGCACCTCCACCAGCCCTACGGCATCGTCCACGGCGGGGTGTGGTGCGCCATGGTCGAGACGGCGGCCAGCGTCGGCGCCGCCACCTGGCTCCGCGCCCGGGGCGCCGGCAACGTCGTCGGCGTGTCGAACCAGACCGACTTCCTGCGGGCGGTGCGCGAGGGCGAGGTCACGGCGACGGCCACCCCGATCCACCGGGGCCGGCTCCAGCAGCTGTGGCAGGTCGAGATCCGCGACGACACCGACCGCCTGTGCGCCCGAGGCCAGGTCCGGCTCCAGAACCTCGAGTCGGCCGAGGGCCTCGCCCGCGGCTGACAGATCTCGGTCTAGGCCGGCTCGGCCGGGCCGTCGGCCCGCCGGCGGCGCAGCCGGTCGCGGACGGCGTCGAGCCGGCCGGGCGCGGGGTTGGCCTCCACCGCCTCGTCGACGATCTGGGCGGCCCACGCGCCGGTGGCGTCCGCCGGCGGGGCGGCGCCGAACAGGGCGGCGGACAGGGCGGTGCCGACCTCGGCCAGCAGGTCGTGGGCCAGGACGTCGCCGGCCAGGACGTCGGCGTAGCGGGTCACCGGCTCGTCCCGCCGCCGCGACCGGCCCCGGCGGGCGCCCTCCCGCTCCAGTCGCTCGGCCAGGCGGATGGGCCACGGCCGCGCCGCCAGGGCCTGCCGGCGGTCTCGCCCCCGCGCCAGGGCGCGGACCACGAGGGCGATCAGCGCGGCCGCCAGCAGCACGGCGAGCCCGATCCCGACGACCCTGAGGATCGTGACGCGGCCGTTCGCGTCGTCGGCGGGGAGGCCGGTCTCGTCCGGACCGAGGACGCCGTCGGGATCGGGGATCGTCGAGGCTCCGCGGGACGGGTCGTCGGGGACCCCGTCGCCGTCCCGGTCGATGTCGGGGATGCCGTCGCCGTCGAGGTCGACGTCGGGGATGCCGTCCCCGTCGATGTCGCGATCGGGGATGCCGTCGCCGTCGACGTCGCGGGACGGCGCGTCCTGCATGTCGTCCCGGATGCCGTCGCCATCGAGGTCGCCCTCCAGGCCACCGGGGTCGATGGTGCCTCCCGGGCCGCTGTTCCCACCGCCGCCCGAGCCGGGCCCCACGGCCGACGGGGCACCGCCGAGGCCTCCGTCCAGCTCAGGCGATCGGAACAACCCGGGGAGCAGGCTCCCTCCGGCCACGAGGGCGACGGCCAACAGCCACGACGCCACCACGGCGGCCGCGGTGCGGCCTGCTCCCGTCTCGGGGGCGGCCCCGGACGGGCCCGCCAGCGGGACGGGGGTGGGGATGGCGCGGTCGGTGTCGCCGCGGAGCGACCACAGGGCGGCGGCGGCCACCGCGAACCAGACGACGGCGAACGGCAGCGCCGCGGCCACGTCGTCCCCGAGCAGCGGGACCAGCCCGATGCCGGACGCCACGGTCGCCGGGCGCAACCGCTCGACCCACCACCAGTCCGTCCCGAAGGCCACCAGCGCGGCGAGCGGGACCAGCTCGTAGGGGAGCTCCACCGCCATCGTGCTGAGGACCACGGCCCACAGCGCGCTGAGGATGACCAGCGTCGTCAGGCCGAGGACCACGCCGGGGACCGTCTCGAGGACCCGGCGGAGGTCGAGCTGGAGGCCGAGCACGACGCCCAGCAGCAGGGCGCCGGTGAGGGCGGCGAACCACAGCGGGTTGCCCAGCTGGTCGGCGAGGGCGCCGGCAGTGACGGCGAAGGCCACCGCGACCAGGCCCTGGCTCGCCGGTGACGCCAGGCTGCGCAGCGGCCGCGGGGCGGGGATGCCCGCCCGCGCTCCCGGTGACGGCCCGGGCCGGGTCGTCACAGCCACCGGTCCCCCCAGGGCGACACGACGCGGGTCAGGCCCGTCCACGTCTCGATCGTCGGGGTGCCGATCCCCGCCGCCGCCAGCTGCTGGCGGGCCCGGTCGGCCCGCTCGATCCCGCGGGCGACGGTGTGGGTCGCCGGGCCGGGCAGCGCCGACTGGGGCTGGGGCGCCCACGGCCCGAGGAGCGGGGGCGGCGCGGCCCGGGGTCCCTCGACGGTCACCAGATGGACCCGCCACCCGCGGGCGAGGCCGTGCTCGATGAGCCAGGCCGCCCGACCGGCGGCCATCTCGGCGTCGGGGCCGGCATGCGTCAGCTCGAGGACGATGCGGAGGGCCACCTGCTCGATGCCGTCGCGCTCCTTGACCATCAGGGTGCCGCGGTGGGCCGTCGCCGGCCAGTGCACCGAGCGCCGGGGATCGCCCCGCGTGTAGGGCCGGACGCCGCGGAACAGGTCGTCGCCCTGGGTCACGGTGGTGGCCTCGCCGGGCGGGACGGTCCGCAGCTTCGGCCACATCGGATCGTGGGGGAGCGCCAGAGGGCCCACGAGCCACGGCGTCGGCAGCCACACCCGCACCCGGCAGGCTGCCTCGGTCAGGCCCAGCGGGCCGGTGGACACCAGGTCGAAGACCATGGTGTCGACGACCCCGCGGCGGGGGGCGTCGACGACGAAGGTCCCCGGGTCGGTGGTCCGCAGGGCGATCGACGGGCGGGCGAACGAGGCCCACCCCACGGTCTTGACCAGCTCCACGGGCGTGGTCAGGCCGTGGGCCTGGA
>DATHEV010000468.1:0-2631 GCA_035318405.1 Iamia sp. | reverse complement strand
GGCGACAGCTGTGTCGAGGACGTCCTGGCGACGGGCGGCGAGCACCACGTCGGCCCCGGAGGCGGCGGCCTGCACGGCGAAGGCCCGACCGATGCCGGCCGATGCCCCGACCACCACCACCCGCCGGCCGGCGAGCCCGCCGCTCACGACAGCGCCTCCGCCACGGCCTCGTCGCAGGCCTCGACGCCCCCGAGGGCGGTGTCGAGCACGATCGAGCGCTCGAGCAGCAGGTGGGCGTCCAGCTCCCAGGTGTCCCCCATCCCGCCGTGGACCTGGGTGCCGGTCCGGCAGGCGAGGTCGGCGGCGTGCGCCGCTCGGGCCGTCTCGATGGCCACGGCGGCGTCGGCCAGGAGGTGCTTCACGGCCTGGAAGGACCCGATCGGGCGCCCGAACTGCTCGCGCTCCTTGGCGTGGAGGGGGCCCACGAAGCTGCACCCCACGTCGGGGGCGCCGGCGCGCTCGGTCTCCTCGAGGAGGATGAGCTCCTCGGCCGGTGTCACCCCGCGGCCGCCGAACTCGGCGAGCCAGGCGATGCCGGCGTACCCGGTCTCGTGCAGGATGCCTTGCCAGCCGGTGGCGTACGCCCGCTTGGCCGGCCAGTCGTCGGGCGGCGGCTCGGGCGGCAGGGCCGGCAGGACCTCGGCCAGCCTCACCCGGTCACCCCCGCCACCAGCTCACGGGTGAGCACCTTGCCCACGTCGTTCCGCGGCAGGGCGTCGACGACCTCGAACCGCACGGGCACCTTGTACGGGACGAGGTGCTCGCGGCACAGGGCGGCGAGGTCCTCGGGCCCTGGAGCGCGCCCGGCGACGGGGACGACGAAGGCCCAGGGGACCTCGCCGAGGCGGTCGTCGGGGACGCCGGCCACGGCCACATCGGCCACGTCCGGTGCCAGCCGCAGGACCTCCTCGACCTCGCCGGGGAAGACCTTGTGGCCCCCGCGGTTGATCATGTCGCTGAGCCGGCCCTCGATCCACACGAACCCCTCGGGGTCGACCCGGCCGACGTCGCCGGTGCGGAACCAGCCGTCGCTCGTGAGCCGATCGGAGAGGTCGCGACCGTCCGCGTAGCCGGCCGAGAGCGCCGGGGTCAGCACCTGGAGCTCGCTCGTCCCCTCCTCGACCCGGACCTCGACGCCGGCGTGGGGGCGGCCGACGGCTCCGAGCTTGTCGGGGTGGGCCTTGGCGTCCGCGCCGGTCCACCCGATGATCTCGCCCCCGATCTCGGTCTGGCCGTAGCAGTTGAGGATGGCGATCCCGAACCGGTCCCGGAACCGGCGGGCCTGGAGGGGCGAGAGCGGTGCGGTGATGCTGCGGACGTAGCGGAGCGGGGCCAGCGACGTGATCCGCTCGTCGTCGCTGAGCGTGGTCATCGCCGCCGGTGGGAGCACCGTGGACCGGATGCCGAACTGCTCGACCAGGTGGGCGAACTCCTGCGGGTCGAAGCCGTCCATGACGACGACGGGGGCCCCGACGACGCGGGCGAAGAGGACCTGGTAGATCCCGGCCCACAGCGAGAGCGACACCGGGACCAGGTTGGGCATCGGTGCCTCGGCCGGCCCGCCACCCGTCCGCTTCGTCCGCAGGGAGGCCACCACGTTCTCCAGCAGCGGTAGCACGCCGCTGTGGGTGAGCAGGACCGGCTTGGGCCGCCCGGTGGTGCCCGAGGTCAGCTGGACCAGCGCCACATCGGGGTCGAACCGGCGGGTGCCGGGCGTGCCGGGGCGCAGCGTGACCCGCCCATCGGCCACCACGACCACCGGCCGGTCGCCGAAGCGGTCGGCGTGCGCTGCGGTGGTGATGACGACGGCGGGATCGACGGCGTCGAGGACGTGGGCCAGGTCGGAGCCGCCCAGCCGCGGGTTGAGGGGCAGGTGCGCGCCGCCGAGGCGCCACACCCCGAAGAGGGCGGGCACGACCTCGGCGTCGGGGAGCATCACGCCGATCGGCGCGCCGACGTCGGCACCGGCATCGGCCAGCGCACCGGCGATGGCGGTGGCCCGCTCCCGGACCTCGTCGAGCGTGTGGTCCCGCCCGGCGGTGTGGAGGAGGAGCGACGCGCCGTCGTCGTCCCCGGCGAACAACAGGTCACCGAGAGACGTCACACCGTCCACTCGGCCTCCCGCTTCTCGGCGAAGGCGCGCGGGCCCTCCTCCTGGTCCGGGTGGCCCCACATCGACACCAGCTCGGCCGCGCCCTGCCGGCAGGCGTCGGTGAGCCCCGTCTCCAGCGCGCCCCACAGGGCCCGCTTGGTCGCAGCCATGGCGGCGGGCGAGTTCTTGGCGATCTTCTCGGCCAGCTCCTGGGCCTCCTCCCGGAGACGCTCGGGCGGGTCGACGATCTGGCTGATCATGCCCAGCTCGTAGGCCCGCTGGGCGGTCATCCGCTCGTAGCGGCCCACGAAGGCCATCCGCATGACCGCCTCGGCCGGCATCTTGCGCAAGAGCCCGATCGCCTCCACGGCGACGACCTGGCCGACGGACACGTGCGGGTCGAAGAACTGGGCGTCGGACGCGGCGATCACGATGTCGGCATCGGCGACCCAGTGGAACGCGCCACCGGCGCAGATGCCGTTGACGGCGGTGATGACCGGCTTCCAGACCTGCTGGTGCCAGGCGGTGAAGTGCAGGTC
>DATHEV010000467.1:0-6883 GCA_035318405.1 Iamia sp. | reverse complement strand
AAGCGCTCGTCGAACGGCACCGAGCTGACCGCACCGGCCAGCAGGGCGCCGCCCAGCCCCGCCAGCCCGCCGGCCAGGGCGAAGGTTCGCACCGTGGCCCGGCTGGGCGAGAGGGTGGACGCGGCCGCCGAGCGGGGGTTGTCGCGCACGGCGAGGATCGTCCGGCCCACGCCGCTGCGCCGCACCCGGGCCAGGACGCCGATCACCACGGCCAGCACGGCCAGGACCACCACGTAGTAGGTGCGCGGCGACGCCAACGAGAGGCCGAGCAGCGACCCGCGGGGGAAGGCGGTCGACCCGCTGGCTCCGCCCGACAGGATCGGCCGCCGGTACAGGTACTGGCTGGCGGCGATGGCGAAGGCGAAGGTCGAGACGCCGAGAAGCATCCCCCTGACCCGGAGCGCGCCCAGGCCCACCAGCGCGGCCGCCGCCGCGGCCACCAGCGCGCCGAGCAGCACCGCCAGGGCGAAGGGCACCTGCGCCAGCTCGAGGATCAGGAGGTCGTTCCCCTGGTCCATCTCGACCCGCACGCCCCGGGCGAGGGCAGCGGCGGAGAGGGCCCCGACGCCGGCGTAGGCCATCTGCCCCAGCGACGGCTGGCCGCCCCAGCCGGTGAGCACGACGAGCGACGTCCCGCAGATCGCGAAGGCCAGGATGATCGTGTAGAGCTGGAGCCGCGACGGGGTCGTCACGAACACCGGCACCAGGGCGGCGGCCACGAGCAGCCCGACGCCGACGATGCGGCTGAGGTTGCGGGCCCACCACACCTCGGCCAGCCGGGCGGGCACGGGGGTCGCCGAGGTGGCGAAGGAGAACCGTCCGCCCTCGACCTCGGGGTCGCGACGGGTCTGGGTCCAGACCGCGGCGAGCACGACGACGAACAGCACCAGGTCGACCAGGCCCGGCGTGGTCAGGAAGTTGAAGCGGATCAGCGCCTCGACCACGCCGATGGCCACCCCGGCTCCGAGCGCGCGGGGGAACGAGCGTCGTCCGGCGAGGAGGAAGGCGGCGAGCGCCCGGACCATCGTGCTCGGGCCCAGGTCGACCAGGCCGTGGATCGAGCCCGACTGGCCCGAGGCCAGCACGATCGACAACGTCGAGAGCAGGCCGGCCACGGCCCAGGCGAAGGTCGACACCCACTTGGGGTTGACGCCGTTGGTGCGGGCCAGCCGCGGGTTGTCGGCCGAGGCCAGCACGGCCTTGCCGGCCAGGGTGCGGCTCAGGAACCACGCCAGGGAGACGGCCACCACCGGCACCACGACGAGGATCGCCACCTGGGCGCCGGAGACCCGGAAGCCCAGCACGTCGTCCCACGTCCGCCCGATGGCCAGGGGATAGCTGGCCCCGATGGCGGCGTCGGGGGCGGGGAGCGAGCGGGTGATGGCGGTCGCCAGCCCGGCCACGCCGATGGTGGCGACGAGCACGATGACCCGCGGGGCGGCGAAGAGCCGGCGCACCACGGCCAGCTCGACCAGGGCGCCGAACGCCGCGCCCAGCACCAGCACCAGGCCGATGGCCACCCAGAACGGGATGTCGTACGACAGGACGAGCAGCGCCAGGACGGAGGCGCCGACGACGCCCATGGACCCGACGGCGAAGTTGATGACCCGCGACGCCCGGTCGACCAGGACCACGCCCAGGGCGATGAGCCCGATGACGAGGCCGTTGACGACACCGTCGAACAGCAGCTGCTGGGTGACCCAGGTGGCGAGGACCACGTCAGCCCGCCTCGCCCGCGCCGAGGAAGACGGCTCGGGCCAGGTCGTCGCGGGCGGCCAGCTCGGCGCTGGGGCCCTCGAAGCGGACCTGGCCCTTCTCCAGGAACACGGCCCGGTCGGACACGGCCAGGGCCACGTTGAGGGACTGCTCGACGATGATCATCGTCTGGCCGCCGGCCCGCAGCCGGTCGACGATCACGAGCAGGTCCTCGACGACCTTGGGGGACAGGCCGAGCGACAGCTCGTCGATGACGAGCACGTCGGGCTCGTGGAGCAGCGTCATCGCCAGCCCGAGCTGCTGCTGCTGGCCACCCGACAGCGAGCCGGCCCGCTGGTCGAGCCGGTCCCGCACGTCGGGGAACAGCTCCAGCACCCGCTCCCGCCGGGCGGCGGCGGTGGCCTTGTCGTGGCGGAGGAGGATCCCGCCGACCTCGAGGTTGTCGGCCACGGTCAGGGCCGGGAAGGTCGCCTTGCCGCCCGAGAGGCTGTGGATGCCGAGCTTGGCCCGCTGCTCGGGTGAGGTGAACGTGATCGTCTGGCCCCGGTGCCGCACGACCCCGCGCGACGGGGTCTGGAGCCCGGTGATGACGTCGAGGAGGGTCGACTTGCCGGCGCCGTTGGTGCCCAGCAGGGCCAGGACCTCGCCCTGCCGGACCTCGAAGCCGACGTCGAACAGCACCTGCACCGGCCCGTAGGAGAAGTCGATCCCGCTGACCTGGAGGGCGGGGACGTCGTCCGGGTGGGCGGCCTGGCGGTCGAGCTCGGCCCGCTCCTCGGTGAGCTCGGCCACCAGCAGGTCGAGGTCGTCGCGGACGAACGAGGCGCTCCGCACGATGAGGAGGCCGCCGACGATCGTCGAGGGGATCAGCACGGCCAGGACCGACGTCCGGGGGCCGAAGCTGTTGGTCAGGGGCAGGGTGACGATGGCCCCGCCCGTCGCCCCGATGCAGAACAGGTAGATGGCGGTGAGCGAGAGGCCGAGGCCCCGCAGCCGGTAGGGGACGATCGACTGGATCAGCGGGCCGATCAGGATGAAGGCCGACGTGAGCAGCACCGCCGGGAACATGCCGACGATGGCGAACAGCACCACGTTGGGCATGGCGAACTGGATCGGCGCCAGCACCGCCACCGGCAGGGTCAGCAGGCCGACGAGGCGAAGGGCCTTGGCCGGGTCGGTGCGGTAGGTGGCGTCGTAGAACCGGCCCACGAACGGCAGGGCGACCAGGCCGGCGACGCTGCTGAGCGTCGTGGCCGCGCCCCGCCCGATCGTGCCCGTGCCGAAGCGGTCCTCCAGGTAGAGGTTGGTCAGCACCGGCACCATCAGCAGGCCGAAGCCGAGGGCGGAGAAGCCGAGGATCACCGTCTTCAGGGTGCGGATGCGGCCCAGCCGGGCGAAGGCCGCCTCCATCGAGATGGGCGCGGCGGCCGCAGCTCCGCCCGCCACGTCCGCGTCGGAGAGCCCGACGACGTCTTGCTTCTCCCAGCGGCCGCGCACCGGCTCGCGCAGGAAGAGGGCCCACACGGCCACGGCCGACACGGGCAGCGACAGGATCAGGAACGGCCACCGCCAGCCCTCGTCGCCGCCGGCCGCCGCCGCGATCCCGCCGACGAGCAACGGGCTGACGGCCGACAGGACGCGCCCGAACACGGCGACGGTGGCCGCGATCCGGCCCCGGACGCCGATGGGGTAGGTGTCGGCCAGGAACGAGCCGTGCACCGGCAGCGAGGTCGACGTGGCCACGCCGGCACCGAAGCGGGCGCAGAAGAAGGCGAAGGCGTTGGGGGCCAGGCCCGAGGCGAACACGGCCAGGCCGAAGGCCATGCCGGCCAGGCCGATCATGGGCGACCGCCGCCGGACCCGGTCGGCCATCCAGCCCATGGGCACGGCGCCCAGGGCGATGAAGGCCCCGGCGGCGGCGGTGAGCATGGCGATGGCGCCGTTCGACAGGCCGAACGAGTCCCGGATGTCGGGGGCCAGGACGGACAGCCCCGATGACTCGAGCTGGTCGACCCCGCCCAGGAGCAACAGGACCCAGAAGGCCTTGGGCCCGCCGGCCCGCAGCCCCTCGGCCAGCGACATCTGCTCCTCGCCCGAGCCCGGCGGTGGGGCGGCGGCGTCCCCCGACGCCGCCGCCCCACCGGGCCCGCCCGTCCCGCCGGCCTCGTCCTCCTCGGCCAGGACGGCGCCCGCCAGCCCGGCCAACCCCTCGCTCATCGAACGGTGGGATCGGTCATGCGTCGGCCTCGATGGGGTCGCCCTCGAGGACGAAGCTCCCGGCGTCGGGGTCGAAGACGTAGGCACCGATGGTGTCGCCGGCGCTCTGCTTGCCGTCGCCCAGCGACGAGAACGGGATGCCGGGCAGGTGGTCGTCGCCGATGCCGGCCACAGCATCGGCCCAGGTCTGGGCGGTCAGCTCGTCGCCGGCGTCGTCGACGCCCCGTCGGAACATCGTCCACGCCGTGCACAGGTTGGCCAGGCCGGCCAGCTCGGTGCGGGTCGCCGTGTCGGGGTCGATCGGCGCCTCCGGGTCGGTGGCGTTGTACTCGTCGATGCAGGTGGTGACGGTCTCGTCGGCCAGCAGCTCGTCCTTCGACGGCACGTACGGCGCCACCACCAGGGTCTGGGCCAGGATGGCGGGATCGATCTCGGTCTCGGCGATGACGTCCTCGCTCAGCGCCTGCTGCGTCGTCACGAGGATGCGCTCCGGCGTCCAGCCCTTGCGCTGGAAGCCGCCCATGGGGTCGGCGAAGTTCGAGACGTTGAGGAAGACGTCGACGTCGGCCGAGCGGTGGCGCTCGACGATGGTGTCGATGGCCTGGTCGACGGCCGCCTGGTCGGTCCCCCCGGCGGCGCCGCCGCCGACGTCGTCGAGCACGGTCTCGACCACGGGCTCGATCCCCGCCTCGTCGAGCGCCGGCTTCACCACGTCGTCCACGATGGCCTGGTCCTTGGCCTGGTAGTAGAGGCCGACGTTGCCCTCGAGCTCGCCCCGTTCGACCATGGCCGCGATCGACGCCTCCCGCTGGCGGTCGTCGGCCATCTCCACGGCGAAGAACGGGCCCTTGCTGCGGGTCTGGCGCTCGGGCGAGAGGCCGTACATCCCGATGTAGGGGAGGGCGTGGGTCTCGGTGATGCACAGGCTGGTGTCGCCGCTGAACTGGCCGATGACGGCGAACACCTCCTCGTCCTCGGTGAGGGCGGTGCAGGCCGTCTCGGCCTCGGTGTCGGAGATGGGCAGGTACGGCTGGAACACCATCTCGACCTGGCGCCCGCCCAGGCCGCCGGTCTCGTTGGCGGTGTCGATCCAGGCCTGGAGGAGGGCCTGGGGGTCGATGGCCTCGATGTCGATGCCCTGGGCCTGGAGCTCGGCGGCGTTGATCAGGGCGGCACCGATCCGGATGGTGTCGTCGGTGAGGCCCTGGGTCACGGCGTCGGGGAAGCCGGCCTCGGCGGCGGCCTCGGGAGCGCTGTCGCGCTCGGCGTCGGCGTCCTCCCCCTCGACCTTGGTGACCGTGCAGCCGGCGGCCAGCGCGACGGCGACCAGCACGATGGTCAGGCGGTGGATTGACGTGCGCATGGGGACCCCCTGGTCGACCTCGGCGCTTGCGCGAAGTTGTGACATCATACATATCCGAACAGCGAAGCCAAGGGGAACGAGCGATGTCGGTCACACCTGAGAGGCCGAGTGGACGACCGCTGCGAGCCGGAGTACCGCGAGCGTCCTCCCGAGGCCTCTCAGATGTGACGGGCGGTCTGGGCGGCGACGGAGTCGACGCCCAGGTCGCATCTCAGAACCCGTCGGGAGCGGGAACCAGGCCGGGTCGCCCGCGAGCGGCCGACGAGCCGGGTTCTGAGAGCAGCTTTGCACCGGGCCGGTGGACCGGGCGCTGGGTCTGGGCCGACGTCTCGTCGCTGCCGGCCGGACGGCGGGTCGTCGCCCTGCGGGGCCGGCTGCCCGTGCCGCCCGGGACGACCTCCGTCCCGGCCCGCGTCGTGGCCGACTCCCGCTACGTCCTGTGGGCCGACGGCGTCGAGGTCGGCCGCGGGCCGGGGCGCTCGAACCCCCGACGGATGCGCCACGACGTGGTCGAGCTGCCGGTGGCCGACGGGGCCACGGAGGTCGTGGTGGCGGCCCTGGTGGTGCACTACGGCAGCCCCATCCCGTGGTGGATGCCGGCTCCGACCCTCGTGACGGCGTTCCACGACGGCATGTTCGCCCTGGAGGCGGTCGTCGGCGACGAGGTGGTGGGCACGGATGCCACGTGGCGTGCCCTCCCGGTGCCCGGGTTCACGTCCGACCGGCCCAAGGACTTCGTCATCGGCCGGGGCGACGAGCGTCTGGACCTCCGGAGCCTCCCCGCCGACTGGACCGCATCGGGGTTCGACGACGCGTCCTGGCCGACGGCCGTCGAGCTCGCCGGCCGGGGCATCGGCGAGCCGTCCCACCACCAGCCGCCGGCCTACCCCTACGGCCCGCTCGACCGCCGACCGGTCACGCCGCCGACGCCGGAGGACGTCGTGCTGCGCCTCGAGCCGTCGGGGACCTGGACGGCCGACCGCATCGTCGTCGGCACCGTCCGGGTCGACCTGGAGGCGCCGGAGGGCGTCGAGGTCACGATCCGGGTGGGCGAGCTCACCGAGGCCGACGGGCGTCTGCGCGAGGACGGCCACACCTTCGGCACGACCTTCGTCGGCGACGGGACCCGCCGCACCGCCGAGACCGTCGACGCCTACGGCCTGCTCGCCGTCGAGGTCACGGCCGGCGAGGGGGCGACCGTCCACGGCATCACCGTCGCCGAGCGGCTGCACCCGGTGGTGGGCGGCGCCTCGTTCGCCTGCTCCGACCCCGTGCTCGACCGCATCTGGGAGGTCGGCCGGCGCACGGTCAGCATCTGCTCGCTCGACGCCTACGTCGACTGCCCCACCCGCGAGCAGCGGGCCTGGACCGGCGACCACGTCGTCCATCAGATGGTCGACCTGGCCACCAACGACGACTGGACCCTCGCCCGCTGGCAGACCCTCCTCACCGCCTCGCCCCGACCCGACGGGATGCTGCCGATGGCGGTGTCGGGCGACGCCGAGGCCACCGACATCGCCATGATCCCGGACTGGGCCCTCCACTGGCTCCACGGGCTGCACAACCTCTACCGCTACGTCGGTGACC
>DATHEV010000466.1:0-4776 GCA_035318405.1 Iamia sp. | reverse complement strand
TTGTCGTAGCGGGCCTTCATGTAGTGCGGGTACCAGGCCAGCTCGGCTCCGCGCGCCAGGAGGCGGTCGCGCAGCTCGGCGTCCCGCCCGCCGTTGCGGATGTACCACTGGCGGGTGGTGACGATCTCGAGCGGCTTCTCGCCCCGCTCGTAGAACTTGACCGGGTGGGTGATCTTCTCGGGCTCGCCCTGGAGGGCGCCGGCCTCCTTCAGGACCTCGACCATGACCTGCTGGGCCCCGCCGCTGCCCTTCCCGGCGAAGCGGGCGTAGGCCTCGCGGGCGGCGTCGGTGGTGAGCCACGCCGGCGGCTCGAAGGCGAAGCGGCCGTCCTTGCCGACGACGGCGCGGGTCGGCAGGTCGAGCTCGCGCCACCAGATGACGTCGGTCGTGTCGCCGAAGGTGCAGATCATGGCGATGCCGGTGCCCTTGTCCGGCTGGGCCAGCGGGTGGGCCCGGATGGGGATCTCGACCCCGAAGACCGGCGTGGTGACGGTGGTGTCGAACAGGTCCTGGTAGCGCTCGTCGTCGGGGTGGGCGACGAGGGCGACGCAGGCGACCAGCAGCTCGGGCCGGGTGGTGGAGATGATGATGTCGCCCCCGTCGTCGGTGCGGGGGAAGGCGATGTCGTAGTAGGCGGCCGGGCGCTCGCGATCCTCCATCTCCGCCTGGGCGACGGCGGTCTGGTACGTCGTGTCCCAGAGCGTGGGGGCGTCCTGGGAGTAGGCCTCGCCCCGGGCCAGGTTGCGGAGGAAGCCGCGTTGGCTGACCCGCTGGAAGCGCTCGCTGACCGTCGTGTACTGGAGGTTCCAGTCGACCGACAGGCCGACGAGACGGAAGAGCTGCTCGAAGACGACCTCGTCCTCGGCGGTGAGCCCGTGGCAGAGCGAGATGAAGTTGCGCCGGCTGATGGGGACGAAGTCCTGGCGCTTCTTGGCCGCCTCGGCCGGCGGGGTGAAGTCGGGGTCGTAGGGGACGGTGGGGTCGCAGGTGACGCCGTAGTAGTTCTCGACCCGGCGCTCGGTGGGCAGGCCGTTGTCGTCCCACCCCATCGGGTAGAAGACGTCCTTGCCCCGCATCCTCTGGTAGCGAGCGATGGTGTCCGTGTGGGTGTAGCTGAAGATGTGGCCGACGTGGAGCGAACCCGACGCCGTCGGGGGCGGCGTGTCGATCGAGTAGACCTCGGCCCGCGGCCGGTCGCCGGCGAAGCGGTAGGTGCCGTCGGACTCCCAGCGCTCGATCCAGCGGTTCTCGAGGCCCTCCAGGGCCGGCTTCTCGGGGACCGTCCAGCTCATCGGTGCCCTCCGTTCCGTCGGGCCCGCTGGGTGGCGGGGCACCAGTGAGCTCCGTCGGCTCCGCCGCCGGGCAGACAACCGTGCTCCCTGGTTCGCTCGCTGCGCTCGCTCACGGTGTGAGGGTACCGGTGGTCACCCGGGCCCTTCGAACCGGTTGTCTCCTGGCGATGCTGCTCCTGGCGGCGTGCGGCGGCTCGGACGTCTCCGACGACGAGGCGATCTGGCAGCCCTCGCCGGCGGACCGCTGGCACATCCAGTACGCCGGGCCGCTCGAGGTGCCGGACGGGGTCGACGTGGTCGACCTCGACATGGAGGAGACGTCGGCGGCGGTGATCTCGGGTTTGCAGGACCAGGGGATCCGGGTCGTCTGCTACCTGTCGGCCGGGTCGTGGGAGCCGTACCGGTCCGACGCCTCCGAGTTCCCGGCGGCGCTGCGGGGCGAGGCGTACGTGGGCTTCGAGGACGAGCGGTGGCTCGACATCCGGGCGTCGTCCCTGCGGCCGCTGCTCACGGCCCGCATCGCCGCCGCCGCCGACAAGGGCTGCGACGCCGTCGATCCCGACAACGTCAACGGCTTCGAGAACGACACCGGCTTCCCGTTGTCGGCTGCCGATCAGCTGGCGTTCAACCGCTGGCTGTTCGCCGAGGTCCACGACCACGGCATGGCCGTCGGCCTCAAGAACGACCTGGCCCAGGCGGCCGACCTGGTCGACGACGTCGAGTTCCAGGTCAACGAGGAGTGCATCCAGTACGACGACTGCGACGCCCTCTCGGTCTTCGCCGACGCCGGCAAGCCGGTGTGGTCGATCGAATACGAAGGCCTCCCGTCGTCCGTCTGCCCCCGAGCCGAGGAGCTCGGCTTCGCCACCTGGATCAAACCCCTCGACCTCCCCGCAGAGGGCCACGAGTGCCCGACCCCCTGATCGAACTTTGTGCGAGGTTCGCCGCTGCACGGTCGATGTCGCACAAGGTTCGGGGCGCTTCGGACGGCCCCCATCGAACTTTGTGCGAGGTTCACCGTTGCACGGTCGATGTCGCACAAAGTTCGACCTGCCCCCGTCTGGGTCTTGGCGCTCGTTGTCACAGGGGGTCGTCATGATGGGGCGATGGAACGGTGGAAGCAGCTCATGGAGGAGGTCGAGCGCCGCCATGGCGTCGTGACCTACTCCGATCTCGTCGCCTGCGGGCTCTCGGCCGGGCAGATCGTCCGGCTGACCGAAGCCCACCGGATCGTCCGGATGCACCACGGCGTGTACCGGATCGCCGGTGCGCCACCCACCTTCGAGGCCCAGGTGGCGGCGGCGCTGCGCGAGCTGCACACCGAGGGTGACGTCTGGGCCTCACACCACACGGCCGCCCGCCTGTGGCGCATCCCGGTCTTCGGACGCCACGCCCGCATCGAGGTCACCCGGCCGAACCCGCTGAGCGCAGCGCGGGCTGGGGTCGTCGTCCACCGGTCGACCCTCCTGCCGGCGCACCACCTCACGACCCTGCGGGGCCTGCCGCTCACGACGCCGTCGCGCACGCTGTTCGATCTGGCCCGCACCACCGGGACGCGAGCGCTCGGCCGGGCCGTCGCGCACGCCGTGCACGATGACGACACGGCGTGCTCGATCGCATCGCTGTACCGGGTCCTGTTCGACCTCGGCGGCCGAGGCCGCCCGGGTAGCCGGCGGATGCGCGAGGTGCTCGATGCGTGGCCGGAGGACGAGCCGGCGTCCGAGAGCGTCCTCGACGACGTCGGCCGGGCCCTTCTCCGGCGGGTGCCCGGGATCGAGTGGCAGGTCGAGATGAGCGACGAGCGGGGCTACATCCGTCGGGTCGACGGCCTCGTGCGCCATGCGGGCCTGGTCGTCGAGCTGGACAGCCGGTTCCACGACGACCCGGCGCAGCGGGCGCTCGACATCGAGGGTGACCGACGTCTGGAGGCGGTGGGATTCCTGACCAAGCGGTACCGGTGGCCCCACATCACCCGGCTGAGCGACGTCACCCTCGCCGAGATCCTCGACCTCGTGCGGGCCGCCGTGGCCTGATCCCCACCGGGGTGCAACATCGGATCGGTCATGATCGGGGGATGGATGCAGAGGGGCCGCCACCGGGGCTGGAGGAGATCCGCCTCTACGACACCCGCACCCGCTCGGTCCGGCCGCTGGAGCCGCTCGAGCCGGGGAGGCTCGGCATCTACACCTGCGGTCCCACCGTCTACGCCCCCCAGACGCTCGGCAACATGCGCAGCCAGCTCGTGCCCGACCTGCTGCGGCGGGTGCTGATCGCCGCCGGGTACGACGTCACCTTCGTCACCAACATCACCGACGTGGGCCACCTCGTGAGCGACGCCGACGAGGGCGACGACAAGATGGAGAAGGCGGCGGCGGCCAGCGGCGAGACGGCGGCCGACATCGCCGCCCGCTACACCGCCCAGTGGGCCGACGACCGGCGCCGGCTCGGCTGCCTCGAGCCCGACATCCGGCCCAAGGCCGCCGACCACATCGCCGAGCAGGTGGCCATGGTCGAGGTGCTCGAGGCCAAGGGCCACACCTACGTGATCGACGACGGGGTCTACTTCGACACCTCGACCTTCCCTGCTTACGCCGACTTCGCCCGGCTCCGCCTCGACGACCTGGAGGCCACCGGCCGGGTCGACAACGACGACAAGCGCCACCCCGCCGACTTCGCCCTGTGGAAGCTGACCCCGCCCGGGGTCAAGCGCCAGCAGGAGTGGGACTCGCCGTGGGGCCGGGGCTTCCCCGGCTGGCACATCGAGTGCTCGGCCATGGCCACGAAGTACCTGGGCGAGCGGTTCGACATCCACACCGGCGGCGTCGACCACGTCCGGGTCCACCACACCAACGAGGTGGCCCAGAGCGAGTGCGCCCTCGACGTCCACCCGTGGGTCGGACACTGGGTCCACACCGAGTTCCTCGACCTCGGCGGCGAGAAGATCTCGAAGTCCAAGGGCCACGTCCTCGTCGTCGACACGCTCGTCGACGAGGGCATCGACCCGTTGGCCTTCCGCTACTTCTCGCTCCAGGGCCACTACCGCCAGAACCAGGCCTTCTCCCTCGATGCCGTCCGGTCCGCCGGCACCGCCCTGCGCCGCCTGGTGGGCCACGCGGTGGCGGCGCGCGACGCCGGGGGGACGGCCGATGCGTCACGGGTCGACCCGCACCGCCGACGCTTCTGGTCCCATCTGGCCGACGACCTCAACGCCCCGCGCGCCATCGCCGCCGTGTGGGACGCCCTGCGGGACGAGGCCCTCACGCCGGCCGACCGCTGGGCCTTCCTGGCCGACGCCGACCGCGCCCTGGGTCTCGGCCTGGCCGACGCCGTGGCCCCCGACGCCGACGAGTCCGGCAGCGACGCCCGCATCGACGCCCTCGTGGCCGAGCGGGCCGCGGCGCGGGAGGCCAAGGACTTCGCCACCTCCGACCGCATCCGGGACGAGCTGGCGGCCGAGGGCATCGAGGTGGTCGACACACCGACC
>DATHEV010000465.1:0-3324 GCA_035318405.1 Iamia sp. | reverse complement strand
GACATCGCCTGGGCCCCACGCTGAGCCCCCGCGTCCGGGGAGACCGTGGCCTACATCTTCTGTATTGGTGAGGGATGCGGGGAAGGCGCACGGTGACGGTCGATCGACCGACCAAGGAGATTCCCATGACCACCGTCGATGCCCCCACCCCTCCCGCCGCTCTCGACACCGACGCCCTCATGGCCTTCGTCGGGCGCACCGTCACCGACGTCGGCACCGTGCTCGGCGGCTCGATGGTCGTGCTCGGCGACCGGCTGGGCCTCTACCGGGCCATGGCCGGAGCCGGCCCCGTGACCCCCGCCGAGCTGGCGGCCAAGACCGGGACCGCCGAGCGCTACCTCCGCGAGTGGCTCTCGGCCCAGGCCGCGACCGGCTACGTCACCTACGAGGGCGACGGTCGCTTCTCGCTCCCGGCCGAGCACGCCGTCGTCCTGACCGACGAGAGCAGCCCCGCCTGCGTGATCGGCGCCTTCGAGACCGCCCTGGCCGCGGTGCACTCCACCGATCGCCTCGCCGCCGCCTTCCGCGACGGCAGCGGCGTCGGGTGGGGCGAGCACCACCACGACCTCTACGAGGGCTGCGAGCGCTTCTTCCGGCCCGGCTACCAGGCCAGCCTGGTGAGCACCTGGCTGCCGGCCCTCGCCGGCGTGGAGGACAGGCTCGCCGCCGGGGCCGCGGTGGCCGACATCGGGTGCGGCCACGGCGCCTCGACGATCCTCATGGCCGCGGCCTACCCGGCCTCGACCTTCACCGGCTTCGACGCCCACGAGGGATCCATCGACGAGGCCCGGCGCCGGGCGTCGGCGGCGGGAGTCGCCGACCGCACCACCTTCGAGACCCGCACCGTCGCCGAGGCGACCGGCACCTACGACCTCGTGTGCTTCTTCGACTGCCTGCACGACATGGGCGATCCCGTGGGTGCGCTGACGCAGGCCCGTGGGCTTCTCGCGCCCGGGGGGACGCTGATGCTCGTCGAGCCCATGGCGGGCGATCGCGTGGAGGACAACCTCAACCCGGTCGGTGCCGCCTACTACGGGTTCTCCACCCTGCTGTGCACGCCGAGCTCCCTGTCCCAGGACGTCGGGGCCGCCCTCGGTGCCCAGGCCGGGGAGGCGCGGCTGCGAGAGGTCGCGGTTGCGGCCGGCTTCACCTCGCTGCGCCGGGTCGCGGAGACGCCGTTCAACATGGTCCTCGAGGTGACCCCCTGACGGTCACCCATCGGGGTGATTCCCTCCGGCTGGCGCGGATAGAGGCGAGCGATCGGTCGAGGAGGACACGATGGGCAAGGTGTTCAGTCACATGACGATGTCGTTGGACGGCTACATCGCTCAACCCGACGACCAGATCGGCGAGCTGTTCGAGTGGTACGAAGCCGGGGACGTGAACGTGCCGAACCCGAACGAGGACATCTCGTTCCAGGTCGATGACGCGAGTGCCGAAGCGTTGCGGGACATGACCGAGAACACCGGCGCGCTCATCACCGGCCGGCGCCTGTTCGACATCGCCGACGGTTGGGACGACACGCACCCGGCCGGCGCACCCGTCGTGGTGGTCACCCATGGCCCGCCGGCCGAGGCCGCCGAGAGATGGCCGACGACGACGTTCGTCGACGGGATCGAGGCGGCGGTCGACCGGGCGAAGGAGATCGCCGGCGACCAGAACGTCACGATCGCCAGCGCCAACCTCACGCAGCAGGCTCTCGACCTCGGCCTGCTGGACGAGGTGTGCGTCAGCCTCGTGCCGGTGCTCTTCGGCGAGGGTGTCCCCTACTTCTCGACGCTCGAGCGTGGGCACCTCCTGCTCGACGACCCGATCGTCATCCCGGGCCGACGGGCCGTTCACCTCCGGTACCCGGTCCGTCGCTAGCGCTCCGCCGGCGGTCGGTCCCTGGTCGTCAGGAGCGGTCCCAGTGCCACCGGGTCTGGCTGCCCTGGCCGCCCTCGCCGAACCCCTTGCGGAAGCCGAAGGCCGTCACCGGCAGGACCTCGAACACGAGGTCCGGGTCCGCCTCGCTGCCGGTGAGCTGCCAGTCGCGGCCGTACTTCGTGTCCCACGCCTCGGCCAGCACCCGCAGCCTGGTCTCGTCGGTGACCCGCACCGCCTCGCCTTCGACCACCACGTCCAAGCCCTCGTCGAGGCGGTTGGTTCCCGTCGTCAGGACGCAGTGCGGGTTCGTCTCCAGGTTCTTGCACTTCTGCTCGGCCGGACCGGAGCTGAAGTACAGAGCATCGCCGTTCCACAGGCCGATGAGCGTGGTGACGTGAGGACGACCGTCGGAGCGCACGGTGGACAGCCAGTAGGTGCCCGCCTCCTCGAGCGCCTGCCGGGCGTCGGGCCACGGGACCGGCGGCGCCCCCTCCATGCTGAACCGGGGGTCCACCGTCGTCGCGGGATCGTTCGTCGTCATCGTGGTGTCCTACCGCCGTGGCCTGACGAGAAACCCTTCCGGGGTTCGTGGGTCAGGTGATGTGGAAGGTCTCGGTGATGCGCTGGTCGCCGCTGTAGCCGGCGCACGAGCAGTGGGTGACGGTCTGGCCGGGGAAGCCGCCCGGCATCAGGTCGACGTGGCCGGGGACCGAGCCGACGAAGGTGGCCAGGGCGTCCCGCGCCCACGGGAGGAGCGTGGCGGTGGTGGCGGGGGGCACCAGGGCGGCGGCCGCAGGGGCGGCCTGGGTGAGCGTGGCCGTCCACGCCGCGGTGGAGGCTGAGCCGTTCGGGCCGAGCGGGGTGCCCGTCGAGGTGACGGCGATGTCGTCCAGGCTGCCGGTGTAGGTGGCGACCTGAGGGTTGAACGGGTTGCAGCCGGCGTTGCGGAACTGGACCGTGGCCTGCGGGAGCTGCATCTCGGGGGCTCCGGCGGTGCTGCTGAGGTGGGCCGGGGCCTGCGCCTCCAGGCGGGTGGTCCAACCGCCCGGGGTGTAGCAGGCGCCGAGGGCGGGATCGACCAGGGCGGTGGCGATGGCGCTGCTGGTCGGCGTGGTGCCGTAGCTGCCGTTGACATGGTCGTGGACGGCGGTCAGGTACTGGTTCGTGACGTTGGGGTGGAGCGACACGATGATGTCGCTGGGCACGCCGCCGAGGCTCTGCTGGGCCAGGAGGGTGTTGATGTTCGAGGTCACACCGGAGGCGACGGCGCTCGAGACGGGGTAGGGGCCCGACCCGGCGACGGTCACGCCGGCGGAGGCGTCGATCGTCCCGGTGACCACGAAGCCGTTGGTGTCGGTGCGGACCTGGTTGAAGGTGAGACCGAAGCCGGCGAGCGTGCCGAGCGAGTCCATCAGGGGCAACACGTTGTCGGTCCACATCTGGTCGACCACGTCGTCC
>DATHEV010000464.1:0-4080 GCA_035318405.1 Iamia sp. | reverse complement strand
CCAACGCCCGAACCACTCGTAGAACTCGGCGATTCGCTCGACGGGGACGCTCACCGTGATGGGCTCGCGCTCGCTCATCGTCAACCCCTCCCGTGGGTCGGTTGGTCTCGATAGATACTCTATACATAAGTACAAGACCCCGATGACCAACCCCAAAACCGTAGCAAACTGTTGCTTGAGGGCCTTTACCCGCAGTAAAGTGCCGAATCGTGGCACGGTCATCGTTCCCCTCACCCATGGCGCGACAGGCCGCCGTCCTCCTCGGTCGCCACGTGCGGCTGGGGCGGAAGGATCGCGGGTGGACCGTCGCCGAGCTGGCGGAGCGCGTGGGGGTCACCGAGACGACGCTGCGCAAGGTCGAGCGAGGCGATCCCACGGTCGCTCTCGGCACGGCGCTGGAGGCGGCCGCCCTCGTCGGTGTGCCGCTGTTCGAGGACGAGGCCCACCTGGAGCGCAACCGCCGCCAGGTGGACGATCGCCTTGCCCTGCTCCCGGCGCGGGTCCGCCGGCGGACAGCACGAGACGATGACTTCTGATGGATGGGGCACCGGCTGAGGTCGCCTATGTGTGGGTCTGGTTGCCCGGCGCCGACACCCCGGTGCCGGCCGGTCGTCTCGACTCGGACGGCCGCCGGATCCTCTTCTCCTACGGTCGGAGGTACGTCGACCGGCCCGACTCCATCTCGCTCTACGGGCCCGAGCTTCCTCTCCGCCGGGGCGAGATCCCGCCCCTGTCGGGAGAGATCGCCGGGTGCATCGCCGATGCCGGCCCCGATGCGTGGGGCCGCCGCGTCATCGAGCACCGGCGGACCGGGGCCGCCACCGACTTCGGCCTCCTCGACTACCTGCTCCAGTCCGGCTCGGACCGCATCGGGGCCCTGGACGTCCAGGCCTCGCCGGCCGACTACACCCCGAGGGGCATCGACGCGTCCTCGCTCGACGACCTCCTTCGCGCCGCCGAGGCGGTCGACGAGGGACGCCCCCTCCCGCCCGCTCTCGACCAGGCGCTGCTGCACGGCAGCTCCGTCGGCGGGGCTCGACCCAAGGCCCTCCTCCACGACGGCCCGCGCCGCCTGATCGCCAAGTTCCCGTCATCGACGGATTCGTATCCCGTCGTGCGGGGCGAGTTCGTGGCCATGGAGCTCGCCCGACGGGCCGGGCTCGACGTGGCCGGGGTGAGCCTGGTGCGGGCGCTCGATCGTCACGCCCTGCTGGTCGAGCGGTTCGACCGAACACCGGCCGGCCACAGGAGAGCCCTCGTCTCGGCGCTCACCATCCTGGAGCTGCACGACGCCGACGGCATGGCTGGTCGTTATGCGACGTACGTCGATCTCGCCCACCACATCGTGGCCGGGTTCACCGAGCCGACGGACTCCCTGCGCGAGCTCTTCGCCCGGCTCATCTTCAACATCTTGGTCGGCAACACCGACGACCACGCCCGCAACCACGCCGCGTTCTGGGACGGCGTCGCCCTCACCTTGACCCCTGCCTACGACATCGTGCCCCAGCTGCGCACGGGAGACGTGGCCGCCCAGGCGATGGCGTACGGCCCGGACGGCGAGCGCCGCAGCCAGGTCGCCCGCGCCATCGATGCCGCGCCGGGCTACCGCCTCGACCGAGCCGAGGCGCAGGCGATCGTCGATGCCCAGGTCGCCGTGATCCGTGGGGATTGGGACGAGGTCTGCGACCAGGCCGAGCTGACGGCGGCGGAGCGTGAGCAGCTCTGGGGCCGGCAGGTCCTGAACGCCTACTCCCTCGAGGGCCACCGGCCCTCGTGACGGCACCCGCCTCGCCTGAGCGCGTCCCGTCCTCAGATGACGTTGGTTCCCGGTAGCGTCGGCCGCAAGGGAGGTGGGCGCATGGCCGGACGGCAACGGGTGGGTTGGGTCGCCGTCGCCCTGGTCGCGTCGACGCTGGCGTGCAGCAGCGACGGCGGCGGCGGCGAGCAGGACGCCGGCGAGAGGGCCGGGGAGGCGACCATCGTGGTGACGCCCGCGGTCGCCCTTGCCGACGAGCCGCTCGAGGTCACGATCGAGGGCCTGCCGGCCGACACCGACGCCACGCTCGTCGTGACCTCGACCGACGACGCCGGCCGCGTCTGGACCGACGAGGCCGAGGTCCGGGTCGAGGCCGACGGCACGGTCGATCCGGGCGCTGCCACCCAGGCCACGACCGACCTGCTGGCGACGCTGCGCCCGGACGACGACGAGGACGGGCTCTACCACTGGAGCCGCGACGAGCTCACCTTCAGCGTCGAGGTCAGGGGCGCCGATGATGCCCAGGCGTCGGCCGAGATCGAGCGGAGCATCGTGGACGACGGGGTGCAGGACCGCCCCACCACCCTCGAGGACGAGGGCTTCGTGGGCCACCTCTGGTCCCCGGAGGCCGTCCCGGCCGAACCCGTTCCGGGCGTCGTGCTCATCGGCGGCTCCGAGGGCGGGCTCGGGGGCCTGTTCGAGGCGCCGCTGCTCGCGTCGCACGGCTACCCCGCCCTCCAGCTGGGCCTGTTCGAGCTGCCGGGCCTGCCCGACGACCTCCGCTCGATCCCCCTCGAGATGATCGCCGACGCCCTGCGCTGGCTCGGCCAGCAGCCCGGCGTCGATCCCGACCGCCTGTGGGTGCGCGGCGGCTCCCGCGGGTCCGAGGCCGCCCTCCTGGTCGGGGCGCACTTCCCCGACCTCGTGGCCGGCGTGGTCGCCACGGTGCCCAGCAGCGCGGTCAACTGCGCCTTCCCCGACTGCGAGGGGTCGGCGTGGACCCTCGCCGGCGATCCGCTCCCCTACTCCTCCCGGTCGGACGAGATCCCGCCCGAGGCCGTCATCCCCGTCGAGCGGATCGACGGACCCGTGATCACGACCTGCGGGGGCCGTGACTCGCTGTGGGACTCGTGCGCCTTCGCCCGCCTGATCACGGCCCGCCGCGGCGCCGCCGGCACCGACGACGTCTCGATCAGCCGGGCCCGCGCCGGCCACGGCGTCGGCCTCATCGCCCCACAGGTCGTCGCCGGCGACATCCCCGCGTTCGCCGGCGGCGAGCCGATCGCCGACGAGCAGGCCCGCGTCGAGGCCTGGGCTGCCTTCCTCGAGGCGCTCGACGCCTGAGCGTCAAGCGATCTCGATGCCGGAGAGGTCGTCGGTGGGCTCGGGGAACTGCGGGTCCATGGCCTCGAGGGTGTCGACCAGGATCGAGCTGACGGCCCAGTTGCGGTACCACTTGCGGTCGGCCGGGACGACGTACCACGGCGCCTCGTCGGTGGTGGTGCGCTCGATCGCCTCGGCGTAGGCGGCCTGGTAGTCGTCCCACTGGTCGCGCACGGCCAGGTCGGCCCGGTTGAACTTCCAGTGCTTGGTGGGGTCGTCGAGCCGCTCGCGGAACCGCTCGGCCTGCTCGTCCCTGCTGATGTGGAGGAACAGCTTGACGATGACCGTGCCCTCGACCGCCAGGTGGTGCTCCCACGCCCAGATGGAGTCGTAGCGCGGGCGCCACACCGTCTCGGGCACGAGCTCGTCGACCCGGACCACCAGCACGTCCTCGTAGTGCGAGCGGTTGAAGACGCCGACCTCGCCCCGGGCGGGCACGGCGTTGTGGACCCGCCACAGGAAGTCGTGGGCCAGATCCTGGGCCGACGGCGCCTTGAACGAGGTGACCCGCACCCCGGCCGGGTTGATGCCCCGGAAGACGTGCTTGACGGTGCCGTCCTTGCCCCCGCCGTCCAGCGCCTGGAGCACGACCAGGAGGCTGCGGCGGCTCTCGGCCCACAGCCGCTCCTGGAGCTCGCCCAGCCGGGTCGTCAGGAGGGCCGTCGCCTCGACCGTCTCCTCCTTGTCACCCGGCGCCTCGCTGGCGTCCCGGGTGTCGACGGCGGACAGGTCGAGGGTCGTCCCGGGACGGACCCTCCAGTGGTCAGCGTTGGCCATGGCGGCGAACCTACTCGGGCCGATCCCCAGGTCGGGGGTGATCAGAGGGCGGCGCGGCGGACGGCGCGGACGGCGACGGCCAGGGCGTCGAGACCGGCCCCGTCCTCGCCCGCCAGGCGCCGCCGGACGGCCTCGGCCTCGGCCACGGCGGCGGGGTTGGCGGC
>DATHEV010000463.1:0-13738 GCA_035318405.1 Iamia sp. | reverse complement strand
TGCTGGTCGAGCGTCGTCACCACCTTGAGGGCGAGGGCCACATCGGCCGGCTCGGTGACCGTGCGGGTGACGAGGTCGACCGTCTCGGCCGTGAGATCGACCGGGAGGAACGGGGCCACGGCGCGCAACCCGTCGACCATGGCCCGGTCGATGTCGCAGCACCAGTACCGGCAGCCGGGGGCGAGGTCGAGCCACGAGGTGGCCAGGGGTCCGAGCCCGCACGCCAGGTCGATCACCGACGCCGGTCGCCCGACCCACGAGGCCAGCAGGCCGGCCACCTCGTCGAGGTGGGCGACCCGCTCGGCCGTCGAGGCGTGCGCCCGCATGGCGAGGACCAGGGCGTCGCGGTCGTCGGGATCGATGGCGAGGGCGGCGGCGGCCCGCTCCAGGGCGATGGCCGGCTTCCCGCCGGTGAACGCGCCGAAGGCCTGGTGCAGCCGGCGCTTGGCCACCTTCACGGCCTCGGCGTCGGAGCGCACGGTGGGGCGGACCTCGGCCACGACCCGGGCGACGAACGCCGGGTCGAGACCCCGGTACTTGGGCCCGGCGAGGACGCGCGCGACGAGCGGATCATCCACCACCGGATGTGTCCTTGCGCACGGCCCAGATCTCCTCGCTCAGGAGGCGGGCGGTGGTGATCGTCCACCCCTGCTCGGCCGCCCGCGCCTCGATGCGGGCCCCGTGGCCGCCCCCGAAGCCGTAGGCCCGACCACCGCCACCCCGGGTCGGGAGCGAGACGACGACCACGGCCGCGGGCAGGTCCTCGACCAGCCGCAGCCCGGACCCGGGGGCGCGGGCCTCCAGGCAGTGGAAGGTCTTGAGCAGCAGGGCCACCGTCTCGGTGACGACGCCCGGGGAGACGACGACGTCGGCGTGGACGACGTCGCCGGGGCCACCGGCCCGGGCCAGGACCTCGCGGCCGAGGGCGACGACGTCGGCGTTGAAGTCGTAGCCCACGTACCGCGCCTCGGTGTGCTCGCGCAGCCAGGGGAGCGCGAGCACGTTGTAGGCGCAGGCCAGGTCGGCCACGGCGGCGACGGGTCCCACCAGGCCGAGGATCGTCGGGTAGAGGTCGTCGAGGTCGTCGAGCCGCTCGGCGGTCGACACGTGCCGGGCCATGGCCGCCCGGCACCAGGCCCGGAGGTCGAACCCGGGCTCGTCGCCCTCCGCCCGCAGCTGGGCGAGGAGCTCGGACGGCGAGGCGGTGGCGAGGTAGAGGGCGACCGCCTTGTGGAGGCGCAGCCGGGACCGCTTCTCCACCTCGGCCGCTCGGCCGCCGGCGGACGCCTCGCCGGCCACGATCGACCGGATCGTGTCGGGGTGGATGGCGCGGTACTTCGGCGCCGCCGTCACGCGGCGGACGACATCGTCGACGTGCGCCACCCGGGCCACGTCAGCCCGGGCGCTCGGCCGCCCGCAGCCGCTCGAGCAGCCGGGCGTAGAAGCGCAGGTTGTGGAGGCTGCCGAGGGTGGCCGCCAGCCGGTCCTCGATGCGGAACAGGTGAGCCAGGTAGCCGGCGCTGAAGCCGGCGCACGCCGGGCAGTCGCAGGTCGGGTCGATGGGCCCGCGCTCGCGGATCCAGCGCTGGCCGTCCATGCGGGCGATGGTCGCGTCCCGGCCCAGGGGGTCGTCGGACATCCGGTAGAGGACCCCCCGGCGCCCGTTGCGGGTGGGCAGCACACAGTCGAAGACGTCGTAGCCGGCGGCCCACGCCGTGATGAGGCTGTCGGGCGAGCCGATGCCCAGCCCGTGCAGCGGGGCGCCGGGCAGCAGCTCCGGGAGGGCGACGACCTCGTCGACCAGCCGGCCCTCCAGGATCGGGTACCCGCCGAAGCCGAAGCCGTCGAAGCCGATCTCCGCCAGCGTCGTGGCGCACCGCGCCCGCAGGTCGGCGTAGGGGCCGCCCTGCACCACCGCGAACAGCAGGGGGTGGGGTGGGTCGCGATCCTTCATCAGGTCGTCGAAGACCCGGCGGCACTTCCGGGCCCACCGCTCGGTGAGCTCGACGCTGTGCTCCTGGTCCTCCCGCGTCGCCTTGGGCGAGGTGCACAGGTCGAGCGTGTAGACGATGTCGGCCCCCATGCGGACCTGGGCCTGGATGCACGACTCGGGGGTCAGCTGCCGGAACTTCTCCTTGGGCGAGAAGCGGTACTGGAACCCGTGATCGCTGAGCTGGCCCAGGCCGTTGGCGGTGAGGAGCGAGAAGGCCTGGAAGCCGCCCGAGTCCGAGATGATCGGGCCGTCCCACCGGGTGAAGTCGTGGATCCCACCCAGCTTGGCCACCACCGAGGCGCCGGGTTGGGTGGTGAGGTGGGCGGTGCTGACGAGCAGGGTCTCGACCCCGACGGCGCGGAGCTGGTCGGGGCTGACGCCGCGGATCACGCCCCGGGTCGCATCGGGCACGAAGACCGGTGTGCGGACCTCACCCGCCGGCGTCGGGAGCATCCGGGGCGGAGTCCCGTCGGGTTTCATCCGCCACCACTAGTGCACCCCGCAAGCACCGTCCAGCGTGGTCCGGCCGCGGCGATCGTCGTTCCGTGTGCGGGTTGATGCCGCAAACGGTCGAACCCGCACACGGAACGGTGCGGGTCAGACGGCGGCTTGGGTCTCGTGCTGGGGGCGGCGGCAGTCGCGCTCGTGGTGGAGGCGGTCGAACGTGCCCTGCACACAGGCGAGGTAGAGGCCGGCCCAGGCCAGCGAGGCGACCACGTCGGTGAGGTAGTGGGCGCCCTTGTAGACACGGGCCGCGGCCACCACCACGACGATGGTGGCGGACAGGCCGACGGTGCCCCACCACACGATGCGGCTGCGGATGTGGACGGCGGCCACCGCGGGCATCAACCCCCACAGGGCGGCCGCCGCCAGGGGGTGGCCGCTCGGGTGGGACGGACCGTGGAAGTCGCCGAGCGGTTCGATCTCGGGGCGGGTCCGGCTGACCACGGCCTTGAGCACGAACTCGACGGTGGGGCGGACGGCAGCCGCGGCCAGCAGGGCGAGGGCCAGGTACCGGCACCGCCGCCAGGTGACGGCGGCGAGACCCGCCGCCAGGCTGAACACCACGACGTTGTCGCCGAGGTGGCTGCCCACGTTGAACAGGTGGGTCCAGCGGGGTGTGCGGGCCGACGCCACCCACTCGGCCACCGGGCGGTCGACGGGGAGGAGGACCGAGCCCCCGTTGACGGCGGCGGCCACGGCCACGCCCACCACCAGCCCGATGGTGACGACGAAGACGATCTTGCGGTGGAAGAAGAACCGGGTGGGCGTGAGCGGCGGGTCGCGGTGGAGAAGGGCGACGGCGGGCCGGGCGATGGGCGGCGGGTGCGGGTCGAGGTGCTCGACGACGGGTGCGCTCATCGGGGCACCGTTTGATCCAGGAGCCGAGGCGCTGTCTCGGTGCCCCGATGAGCGACGGCTTCGCCGTCCAAGAGAGAGCTGTGCTGTCTGGTTCGCTCGCTGCGCTCGCTCACTGGCGGACTCACCGCGCCTTCATCGGTGTCGCGTCCGAGGATTGGAGGGCGTCGGGCTCACTCACCGGGCCACCTCGTCGGTCATGGACACGACGTGCATGCGCAGGTGAGCGACGGCCCAGTCCTCCACGCAGCCCTCGTACTGCTTGCGGTCGGTGCTGTCGAGCGCCGGTCGCAGGGTGACGGTGAAGCGGTCGTCGGTGTCGGGCACCGGCTCGACCTCGCCGTCCCGTTCGGACGCCACCTGGAGGACGCACGTGCTGACCTGGGCCTCGGCCAGCTCGAGGAGGGTCGTGCGAGGCTCGGCCCGGTTGCTCGACGCCTGCACCACCACGACCAAGCGGCTGTCGGCGCCCGTCTCGTAGTGCGTCGACATGGTCGCCCCCCGCAGGAGGTAGACGGCGCCGAGCACGACGACGAGCAATGTGACCAAGGCCATGAACTGGGCCCTACCCGAGCTCACCGCGATGACCCCAAGAAGGACCTGACCCGGGGATCGTCGCGGTCGAGCGAGGGGCGAGCCAGGACGTCGACCTCGTCGACCAGCAGGCCCGGGCGGTAGGCGATGGCATCGAGCTCGCGCCCGAGACGCTGCTCGCGGCGGGGGTCGACGGTGCTCGAGGCCAGCTTGTCGATGAGCCAGGCGCCCCCCGAGAGCAGGACGCCGCCCCCCACGAGCAGGGTGATGAAGACGCTGGTGCGCCCCACGACGTCGGTGGGATCGACCCGCAGCCAGGCGAAGCGCTCCTGCTCGGCACGGGTGTCGCGGAGGGCCCGGCGGGCGCCCGAGTCGGGGGGCGGGATGTCGGTGACGAGGGCCTCGACCCGGGCCAGGCGGTGCAGCACCAGGGCCACCGCCAGCCCCACCTCGGCGGCCACGAAGACGAGGGCGAAGAAGAGGGCCCGGTTCCACTCCCACCGGGCCAGCGAGACGACCGTGTAGATCGCGGCGGTGACGAGGGTCGCCGCCGCCACGAGCCAGGCGACGGCCTTCATGACGGGCTCCCGACGGTGAGGTCGACGGCCGGTTCGGCGTCGGCGCCGTCGGCGGCCGGTTCGTCGATCACGGCGACGGCGCCGGTCTGGCCGTCGACCTCGACGACGGTGCCATCGGCCAGCCCGGCGGCAGCCCCGTGACGCCCGACGACGGTGGGCACCCCGGCCTCCCGGGCCAGGATGGCGAGGTGCGAGAGCACGCTCCCGGTCTCCGACACCAGGCCGGACAGGCGGGGGAGCAGGGGGCCGAGCGACGGGGTGAGCGTCTCGACGACCAGGACCGAGCCCTCGGGCGGGGCGTCGGCGTCGTGGGTGACGGGGCCGCGGCCCACGCCGCCCCCGGCGCCGGTGCCGGTGGCGCCGCCGGGTCCCTCGACGGCCACGGCCAGGCGGCGATCGCTGATCTGGAAGCGGGCCGGCAGCGCCGACGGGCAGTCGCACTCGGAGGCCCGGGCGTCGAGCAGCGGGTGGTCGATCACCGCCCGCCCGGCGACGAGGGCGGTCACCTCGTCGAAGTGGAGCAGGCGGATGTGCTCGGGGGCGTCGAGGATGCCGCGCTGCTCGAGCCGGCGACCGATCTCGAACGCCGCCTGCCCGACGAGCTCCTGGACCCAGCGGACCCGGAGACGGAGGGCCTCCCGGCGGACCTGGGCGTCGGGGGCGCCGGGCGGGTCGTAGGCCAGGTCGGCGGCCGACGCATCGGACGGGAGGGTGACCGGGCGCCCGATGCCCGGCGCCACCAGGGCCAGCACCACTGGCGCCCGGCGGATGATCTCGCTGTCGGTCATGCCCTCGTGGCGGGCCTCGGCCAGCACCCGCAGGGCCACCGAGCCACCGGTGAAGCGGGACGTGCCCGGGTCGGAGACCAGCCCGAGCAGGATCTCGTGGGCGTGGAGGCTGCGCAACGCCTCGCGGCCCCGGTCGATCAGGGCGACCAGCTGGCGGACGGTGAGCTGGTCGAGGGACGGGACCTCCTCGAGATCGACGTCGACGCGGGCGGCCAGCTCGTCGGCCACGAGGGGCAACGCCGCCCGCAGCCGCCCGATCCGCCAGGCCGAGCGCAGCCGGCGCACCTTGTCGCTGATGGTGAACCAGCGTCGCCAGCCGGTGACGGCGCTCTCCTCGCCGGTGGCCTCCAGGTCGATGGCGACCCGGCCGCCGATGGCCACGACCAGCTCCCGCTCCTCGAGAGCGCGCTCGGAGACGGTGCCCGAGATGCGGATGGCCTCGCGCACGGCGTCGCGCAGCGGGGGCACCCACAGGTCCTCCTCCAGCGGGAAGAGCGCCTCGGGGAACGTCTCGGCGACGGGCCCGGGGCCGAAGATCGGTCCGGCCGGCACGCCCCGGACGACGGTGGTGACGGGCCGGCTCTGGAGCAGCAGGAGCTGAGCGCCGATCTGGGCCCACTCGACGTCCTGGGGCCCGTCGAACAGGTCCTCGACCTCGCGGAGGAGGGCGGTGAGCGCCCGCAGGAGGCTGGTGCCGACGTAGACGTGGTCGGGGTCGTCGTGGGCGACCACGGCGTCGTGCTCGTCGAGCACCCAGCGGCTGCCGTCGACCTCACCGCTGACCAGGGCAGCGGGCGAGCCCCGCACGGCGGTGACGACCCGCCGGTCGGAGCGGCCCGAGACGGGGTCGACGCCGAAGGCCACCCCGGCCCGGTCGGGCTCGACCATGGGCTGCACCAGCACGGCGATGGGCTCGTCGGCGGCGCCGGCCCGCTCCCGCGAGCGCAGGACCTCGTCGACGGCGGCGACCAGGGCGTCGCGGCCCTGCACGTCGAGCACCGACTCGAACTGGCCGGCGGCGGACGACTCGGTCCCGTCCTCGACGACCGACGACGAGCGGACGGCGACGGGCCCGTCCGTGAGCCCGGCGACGGCGTCGGCCACCTCGTCGGTGACCAGGTCGGCCACGGCGACCCCGGCGTCGTGACGCCGGCTGACGACCGTGGTCAGCACCACGCCCGACACGGTGGCGATGCCGGCCTGGCGGGCCTTGGCCAGCGCCGCGGCCTTGCCCCCGGTCAGGGCGGCGTCGAGGGCGGCGGGATCGTCGAGCCCGACCAGTGCGGGCGCGTCGGCGTCGGGCTGGTCCGGACCTCTTGGGTCCCGATACGAGGGTTCATCGAGCGCGGTCACATCATCCCTAACGCCGGCGGTCCCGATTCCATGTCCGGCCCGGGTGGCCCCCAAACCCCCACCCTCACCCGCAGGGGTGAACTGGCGGCTGCTGTCGACGCGACGCCGCGTGGCTGCCAAGGGCTGTCGGCTACGTTCCTGCGCGGCGACGCCGGGGCGTCGCCTCGAGATCGGGGACGAGCGATGCGACGAGTGGTGTGCGTTCTGGCCGTGCTGGGCCTGCTGGCCGGGTGCAGTGGGGGAGACGACGACGGAGGCGACGACGAGGGCGCGCCGACGTCCGAGCCCGAGTCCGACGGTGGGGGTGAGGAGACCACCTCCGACGCCCGGAGCGGCGAGGGCTGGACGATCCTCCAGTTCCAGATGGCCGACACCAACCTCGAGGAGCCGATGATGGCCGACCTCGTCGAGATGACCGAGGTCGGGTCGCAGGAGGGGCTGAACCTGGTCGCCCTGGTCGACCGCTCGGCCGAGGAGACCTCCGAGGATCTGCTCAACATCCCCGACTGGGCCGGGGCCAAGCGCCTGAGCGTCGACGAGGCCGGCTTCACCGAGCAGGAGGACATCGGCGACCTCAACATGGGCGACCCGGCCACCCTGTCGGAGTTCATCGCCACCGGCGTCGCCGAGAACCCGGCCGCCCACTACGCCCTGATCGTCTCCGACCACGGTGCCTCGTGGCCCGGTGTCGGCCCCGACGACTCCTCCGGCGGCGACGTCCTGACCCTCGATGAGATCAGCAGCGGCATCGCCGACGGCCTCGAGCAGGCCGGCCTCGACCGCTTCGACCTGCTCGGCTTCGACGCCTGCCTGATGGCGGGCTACGAGGTGGCCAGCACCCTCGCCCCGCTGGCCGACCGCATGGTCGCCTCCTCCGAGCTGGAGCCCGGCCACGGCTGGGACTACCGGGCCCTCCAGGTGGTGGCGGACAACCCGGACGCCACCGCCGACGAGCTCGGCCACGCCATCGTCGACGGCTTCCAGTCGCAGGCCACGGAGAACCAGACCGACCAGGACATCACCCTGTCGCTGCTCGACCTGACCCAGATGGGCCCGCTGGACGAGGCCATGTCCGCCTTCAGCTCGGCGCTCTCCGAGCGGGGGGCCGACATCGCCCCGGTGGTCGGCGCCCAGCGGGCCGAGGTCCTCGAGTTCGGCAAGGACCCGGACCCGGCCCAGAGCTCCAACGCCGCCGACCTGGGCGTGTTGGTGGCGGAGATCGGGGCCGAGGCCCTCGACGTCTCCGACCAGGCCGACGCCGTGATGACCGCCATGAACGACGTGGTCGCCTACAAGATCGCCGGTCCCGTCAGCCAGGCGTCGACCGGGCTCTCGATCTACTTCCCGCCCGAGTCGGCGTACTACAACGCCGAGTACGACGCGGTCCCCGCGGCCGCCGACTGGGCCACCTTCCTGGCCAGCTACTACGGCGCCGGCGACGAGATCGCCACGGAGGACGAGGCCGCGTACCTCAGCAACGACGGCTCCGCCGAGAACTTCTTCTTCGACGAGGACGGGCTCAACCTGGTGTCGTCGTTCGACCCGGCGCTGGAGGCGAGCCTCACCGAGGCCACCATCCGCTACGGCCTGAGCCAGGAGGACGGCTCGACGCTGTACCTCGGCGTCGAGCCGGCCGAGGTCTCCGCCGACGGGTCGGGCGTCGCCCTCGGCATCTACGACCTCACGACGTTCGAGATCAGCGACGGCATCGATACCGTCACCGCCTTCGTCGACCTGAGCCTCGACGAGGAGTCGGGCATCGGGACGCTGGTGGTGCCGATGGCGTACTACGCCCCCGGCGACGTCGAGGGCGAGACCTACCAGGACGTCCGTCTCGTCATCACCTACGACCCCGAGACGGCGGACGTCCTGAGCGAGGTGTACTACGCCATCGATCCGGAGACCGGCACCGCCGGCGAGCTCCAGGCCGAGCCCGAGGGGCTCATCGCCCCCGAGCTGCTCCAGGTCAACGCCGACGGCATCGAGGAGTGGGTGGCGTCGAGCGACATCGGCCTGTTCGCCAACCTGCCCGACCTCACCTACGACTTCCCGGCCCTCCCGTCCGGCACCGAGGTCTACGCCGAGCTCACCATCGTCGACTACGGCGGCAACTCCGCCACCGTCACCGCCCTCACCCCCGTCCCCTAGACCATCCACCCCGAGCGAACTCGGTGGGGTAGGTGCCCGAAACGCGTCACCTACCCCACCGAGTTCGGGTCAGCGGGCGACGACGTCCACGCGGTGGAGGTCGTCGCCCAGCTCGACGGGGCCGCCGAAGTGCTGGCTCGCCAGCTGGCGCCAGTCGTCACCGCCGCCGGGCGGGAAGGCGGGGACGTAGTGGGTGAGCACCAGCGTGCCGACGCCGTTGCGCTGGGCGGTGGCTGCGGCCTGCTCGACCGACGAGTGGTAGTCGAGGATGTCGAGCATCCGGGGCAGGCCGATGGCCTTGACGATGTCGGCCCGGATGGCCGTGTGGACGAGCGCGTCGGCGTCGGTGCAGAGACGGTCGAGGCCCGCGCACGGGACCGTGTCGCCGGCGACGACGACCGAGACGCCCTCGTGCTCGATGCGGAAGCCGACCGTCGGGTCGACCGGGCGGTGGTCGGTCGGGGCGGAGCTGACGGCGAGGGCGAGGTCGGCCGGGACGGGGCCGTCGGCCACCTCGATGACCTCGACCGGCGGGGTGTGGTCGAGATCCTCGTGGTGGGCCAGGCGGTAGGTGATGTCCGGCTCCAGCGAGGCCAGCAGGCGGTGCACCACCTCCTGCGTCCCCACCGGCCCGACGATGGTCAGCGGGGTGCGGGTGAACGTGGTGATCCACCGCGTCGTGATGACATCACCCAGGTCGGTGATGTGATCGCTGTGCAGGTGGGTGAGCAGCACGGCGTGGAGCTGGCCGGCGCCCACCCCGGCGGCGGCGAGACGCATGAGGACGCCCCGGCCGGCGTCGACCAGGACGTGGACGTCGCCGGCCGACACGAGGGTGGCGGGGCCGGCCCGGTTCGGGTCGGGCAGCGGGCTCCCGGTGCCCAGCAGCGTGATGGTCAACATGGCGGTTCCCCCGGAGTGTACGGCTCTATTCTGTCTGCCCCTCTGACAGAAGATCCTAGGCCGGATCGCCGCTAGGTGCTGGGGTCGGCCACCTTGACCACGGTCTTTCCGATGTTGGCCCCGGTGAACAGGCCGTTCAGGGCGTCGACGGCGTGCTCCAACCCGTCGTGGACGTGGGCCCGGTGCACCAGCCGCCCGTCGGCCTCCCAGCCCCGCAGGGCGGCGAACGCCTCGGGGAAGCGGTCCCACTGGTCCAGCGTGTTGAACCCCTGCATCAGCCCCGACCGGGCGAGGAGGGCGGTGTAGTTGCGGGGGCCGGGGTGCTCGCCGGTGAGGTAGCTGGAGATGACGCCGCACAGCGCCACCCGCCCACCCTGGGCCAGCCGGCCGAGGACGGCGTCGAGGATGGGCCCGCCGACGTTGTCGAAGTAGACGTCGACCCGCTGGGGGCAGTGCTCCTTCAGCGCCGCGGTGAGGTCGGGGCCCCGGTGGTCGATGCAGGCGTCGAAGCCGAACTCGTCGACGACGACGGCGCACTTCTCGGGCCCGCCGGCGATGCCGACGACGCGGGCACCGGCGATCTTGGCGATCTGGCCGGCCAGCGACCCGGTGGCCCCGCCCGCGGCCGAGACCACGACCGTCTCGCCCGGCTGGGGCTTCCCGATGTCGGTCATGCCGAAGTAGGCGGTGGCGCCGGTGGCGCCATGGACGGTGAGCATGGCCAGCTGGTCGTCGACACCGGGGATGACGGTGGTGAAGACGTCGTCGCGCACCACCGCCAGCTCCTGGAAGCCGGGCAGGTGCGTGACGACGTCGCCCACGGCGTAGGTGGCGCACCGGGTGGCCACCACCTCGCCCACGCCCCCGGCCCGGATGGGGTCGCCGAGGGCCACGGGTGGCAGGTAGCCGCGGGCGTCGTCGAGCCAGGTCCGCACGGCGGCGTCGATGCCCAGGTAGGTCGTGCGCACGAGGGCCTCGCCTTCGGCCAGCTCGGGCACGGGGGCCTCCACCAGCTCGACGTCGTCCGGCTGGACCAGCCCGGTCGGTCGCCGCCGCAGCACGACCTGACGGTTCGTCAGGTTCTCCATGGCGCGGGACCATAGCCCTCCCCCCCTCCGCCAGTTCGGGGAGTGCGGCGAACTCGGTGGCGTAGGTGACCGAAACCGGTCGTCTATCCCACCGAGTTCGGCCCGGGGCGCAGATCGAGGCCCTCGAGCTGGCCGTCGGTGCGCCACTTCTCCATGAAGGCGAAGAAGGCGACGGGGCCATCGGGGTAGCCGACGGCCGCGATCAGGCCGCTGCCGGGCGTCGCCGGCCGGCCCTCGTTGTTGTAGTAGCCGGGGGTGCAGTCGGCGAGGAAGCCGGCGCCGAACACGCGGCCCGAGCCCAGCAGCATCTCCATCCAGTCGGCCTCGGCCTCGGCCGTGGCCTCGACCGCGGTGATGTCGTGGTCGGTGGCGTGGCGGACGATGGTGGCGATCGTCCGGCCCCCCTCGGACAGGTTGTGGGGGTAGTTCGAGATCAGGTTGGCGCCGTGGGCGGCCTGGAGGATGAAGGCGTTGGGGAACCCGTGGACGTGCATCCCGTGGAGGGTGCGCATGCCCTCGGCCCAGTGGTCCGACAGGGCCTCGCCGTCGCGGCCCACGGGGTCGAAGCCGGACCGGCGAGCGTGCTCGGTGCCCACCTCGAAGCCGCTGGCGAAGACGATGCAGTCGAGCGGGTACTCGACACCGCCGACCACGACCCCGGCGGCCGTGATCTTCTCCACGCCCTGGCCGTCGGTGTCGATCAGGTGGGTGCCCGGCTCGTTGTAGGCGTCGAGGTACTCGTCGTGGAAGCAGGGCCGCTTGCACAGCTGGCGGTACCACGGCTTGAGGGCGGCGGCGGTGGCGCCGTCGCCCACGATCTCGTCGACCCGGGACCGGATCTCGTCCATCTTCTCGAAGTCGGAGTCCTCGAACGCCTGCTGGAAGGACTCGATGGTGAAGGTGGCCTCGGGGTTGGAGAGGATCTTGTCCCGGATGCGCCGGGAGATGTCGGTCCAGCCGTCGTTCACCAGGTCCTCGTGGCCGAAGTTGCCGGTCTGCACGGCGGTGAAGCTGGCCATCCACCGCTCCTGCCAGCCGGGCTCGAGCACCTCGCTCTCGAACCACTCGGGGTCGGTGGGCTCGTTGGCCCGCACGTCGATCGACGACGGCGTGCGCTGGAAGACGTAGAGCTCGCCGCAGGCCTTGGCCAGGTGGGGGACGCACTGCACCGCGGTGGCGCCGGTGCCGATGATGCCGACCCGCTTGTCGGCCAGGTTGGTCATCGGGGCGCCGTCGTGCGAGCCGCCGGTGTAGTCGTAGTCCCAGCGGCTGGTGTGGAAGGTGTGGCCCTCGAAGGTGCCGAGGCCGGGGATGCCGGGGAGCTTGGGCCGGTGGAGCGGGCCGGTGCCCCACACCACGAAGCGGGCCCGCAGCTCGTCGCCCCGGTCGGTGCCGATGATCCAGCGCGACTCCTCGTCGGACCACACGACGCTGGTGACCTCGGTGTGGAGCAGGGCGTCGTCGTACAGCCCGAACTGGGTGGCGATGCGCTGGCAGTGCTCGAGGATCTCGGGGCCGTGGGCGTACTTCTCGCTCGGCATGTGGCCCGTCTCCTCGAGGAGCGGCATGTAGACGAACGAGTGGGTGTCGCACTGGGCGCCGGGATAGCGGTTCCAGTACCAGGTGCCGCCGACGTCGCCGCCCTTCTCGATGATGCGGACGTCGTCGATGCCGGCCTGCTTGAGACGGGCTCCCGTGACGAGACCGGAGAAGCCGCCGCCGATCAGGGCGACCTCGACCTCGGTGGCCAGCGGGTCGCGCGCGGTGCGGGGGACGTAGGGGTCGTCGACGTAGTGGGCGAACGCCCCGGTGACCTCGACGTACTGCTCGTTGCCGTCCTCCCGCAGCCGCTTGTCCCGCTCGGCCCGGTAGCGGGCGAGCACGGCCTCCCGGTCGATCGAGGGCTCCGTCGTCGTCATGGGCCGACTTTACTGCACCTTGCGTGCAAGAACATCGGCGATCCAGATGGCGACCAGCTCGTGGTCGGTGGGGTCGTCGAGGGTGGCGGCGGCGGCGTCGGCCAGCTGGTCGCCGACGAGGGCGCGGCGTCGGTCGACCAGGGCGCCGGCGAAGGGCGCGGTGAACTCGGGGTGGGCCTGGACGGTCCAGACCCGGTCGCCCACGGTGAAGCCGGCGATGGGGCAGTGCTCGGACCGGGCCCACACCCGCGCCCCGTCGGGCAGGGCGACGACCTGGTCCTGATGCATGGCCTGGAGCCGCATGGTGGTGGGCCCACCGTCGAGCTCGAGGTCGTAGGCGTGGACGCCCATGCCCCAGCCCACGGGCGCCTTCTCGACCTTCCCTCCCAGGGCCTGGGCCAGGAGCTGGTGGCCGAAGCAGATGCCGGCCACGGGGATGCCCCGATCGACCACGGCGCGGACGAAGTCCTCGGCCGGGGCGATCCACGGCACGTCGTCGTAGACCGACGAGGCCGAGCCGGTGAGCACGTAGCCGTCGAAGTCCTCGGGGGCGACGGTGATCGGCCCGCCGGTGGCGTCGATGCCGGTCAGCTCGATCCCGTGAGGGGCGAGGAGGGCGCCGAACATGGCCAGGTAGCCGCCCTCGGACGCCGGCATCCCGGGGGGCGGGGAGCCGAGGAGCACGAGGCCGACCCGGAGCGGTGCAGGAGCGGAGGACGACGACACGCCGCCAGGCTAGGGCCGAAGACCTGTGGGCTCCGCCCCGTTGGTAGCGTCTCCCGGCCGCTCTGGAGGGACGCACGTCGTGACCACGACCGACATCGGGGCGCCCGCCCGGCCCGCCGCGGCGTCGGCGCCGGCCCCCGGCAGCGGGGCCGCGCCCTGGTGGGAGCGGGCGGCGCCCTGGTGGCGACGGGCCGCGCCCTGGTGGCGGCTGGCGGCGCCGGGCCTGGTGATCGGGGCGCTCACGGCCTGGTACCGGCTCGGCCATCGCGGCCTGTGGCTCGACGAGGCCTACACGCTCGGTTCGACCCACCAGCTCCGTTCGGCCGTGCCCGACACGAGCTGGACGATG
>DATHEV010000462.1:0-3536 GCA_035318405.1 Iamia sp. | reverse complement strand
GGAGCACCAGGTGGTGGTGCACGGACCGTCGTGGGTGGCGGTGCGGCTGTACGGGTCCCTGGAGTCGCGGCGGGACCGGGTGGCCGCGCTCTACGAGTCGTTGCTGGGGCGGGCACCGGAGCCGGCCGGCTCGGCCTACTGGGCCGAGCGGGTGGCGGTCGTGGGCGACCTGAGCCTGGCCCGCCACCTGGCCGCGTCCGCCGAGTACCGCACCCGCGCCATCACGCGCTTCCCCTGACCCCGACGCGAAGGAGCCCCACGGGCGCACTTCGTCAGGCGAGAAGGCCACCTCGGCCAAGTGACACAGGCAGGTGGGGACCGCGCCGCAGAGCATGATGGAGGGCCGGTGCTCTCGCGGAGAGGGGGTGGGAGATGGTCGAGTCTGCCGCAGTCGAGGCGATGCGGGCGTTGCTGGACGACCCGAGCGCCGATGTGGTCGAACCGACGACCGAAGCGGGCGCACGCGCCGCCGCTGAGGAGCTGGCGGCGAGGTTCGCGGCGCTGCCCCGGGCCGTCACCTCCGCACTCGACGGTGCCCGGGCCGGTGCGGAGACGCTCTCGGGCGATCCCTTGCAGGGGCTCTCCGAGCTGGTGCAGAACGCAGACGACGCAGGGGCTTCGGAGATCGATCTCATCCTCGAGCCGGGCTCGTTGACGGCGATCCACGACGGTCGTCCGCTGGCGCTTCGAGATGTGGTGGCGTTGTCGCTGCCGTGGCTCACCACCAAGGCCGGCGACAGCGATGCCATCGGCCGGTTCGGCATTGGGCTGATGACCCTGCGCACGCTGTCGAGCACGCTGGAGGTCCACTCCGGGCCCCATCACCTGAGGTTCGGTGCGCCGCTGGTCGACTGGGTCGACGACGTGTCGGACCTCAGGGGCTCCGTCGACCTCGCCGCCGACACGGCCATGATCGTGCGCTTCGATCGCGCCTCGCTGAGCGAGGAGGACCTGCTCGAGTGGATCGGAAGGTGGGACGACAGTGCCCTCCTGTTCTGCCGGCACGTCCGCACGATCCGCGTCGGCCCAGGGCTCCGAGAGCTGGGGCTGTCGTGGTCCGAGCCGGCGGCCTGGGTTCCGGAGCTGGGCGGTGAGGACGTCGAGGGACACGTGCGGCAGGCCGAGGACCGCGCCGGACGGCGGTGGTCGGTGTACACCAGCGACGTTCCGGTGACGGTCGGGGTGGAGCGGGCCGGCAAGCGCCGCACCGAGCACACCCCGATCGGTGTTGCGATCGCGCACCAGGTGGGGTCGACGGGCCGTCTGTACGCCGGGCTTCCCGTCGCGCCCGTCGACCACCAGATGCTGGTCGACGCCCAGTTCGACCCGGTCTCCAGCCGCCAGGGGCTCGCCCCCACGGCGTGGAACCGGATGCTCTGCGACCTCGTGCCCCAGGTGTGGGCCGCCGCCGTGGTCCACGCCTTCGCACTCGACCCCGCCGCGACGTGGGCATCGATACCGCTCCCCACCGGGGGCGAGCAGGACGGAGGCATCACCGGTCGACTGGTCGCCGCGATCGTCGCCGCGTCGCGATCGACCGTCGCGGCCAGTGCCCGGATCCCGGTGGACGGACGTCTCGAGCCGATCGCACGGCTGGCGGTCGAGGACGAGACGCTCGAACCGATCCTGACCGCCGCCCAGGTGGCCTTCTTGGCCGGGACCGACGCCGTCATCCCGGCCACCGCTCGCGATCCGGAGGGGCGGTGGCGGAACGTCGTCGATGACTGGTTCGAGAGCTCGGAGACCGACGGTCGGTTCCCGTTCGTCCCCCTCGAAGAGGCGTTCGACCTGTTCGGATCGGAGCACGAGCCCACCCCGGACGCGGCGGTGGAGCTGGCCGCCGCGGCGGTGAGCGCGGGCTTGGACGACCTCCTCGCGGAGCGGGCGTGGGTGCCGTTGGCCGACGGGTCGCGCACCTCCCCTCCCGAGGCCGAGGCGCCCTGGCTGCTCGTCACCGAGGACTCGGCGTTGACGCAGGCTCTCGGGATCGGGTCCCGTGTCACCGAGCTCCTCTCGGCCGGATCCCCGTCGGCGACGGCTGTGCGGGCCTGGCTCGAGGCCACGGGAGCCCTGCCCGACGATCCGACCTCCGGCGCCATCGAGCGACTGGCCCGCGCCGGCCGCAGCGGGCGAGGCCTCGATGGCCCGTGCGCCGACGACGCCCTCGTCGCGCTGCGGGATGCGTTCGAGCAGATGGACGCGGCCAAGCGTGAGCGCCTCGGTCGCCAGGTGGGTGCGGCACTGGTGCTGGAGGGGTTCGAGTGGTCGGCGCGGGGACGCGCCAAGCCGGTGCGGGTGGAGGGGCCGGTGCGCATCACCGAGGCCTACCTGCCGCCGACCATCGACGGCGGGCCGAACACGTTCGCGGTGGCCGCGGATCAGACCCCTGGCCTGTCATGGGTCGCCCCCCGGTATGCCAACGTCCTCCGCTCGCCGCGCCGACGCGAGGGTCTCGGTGCCCGTCGCTTCCTCCGCCTGCTGGGCGCCGAGGTCTGCCCTCGGATCACATCGCATCCGGGCAACTGGGAGCGCTTCAAGTCCGACCGCCGGTACGGCGTGCCACTCCGAACCCAGGACAGTCCGGCGATGCGGACCAAGGCGATGCAAGACGCACGGGCCGACTTCACGCTCGAGGATCGACTCTCGTCCGACCTGAGCGACGTCCTCGAGAACATCGCCGCCGACACACGGGCCCTACGGCGGCGAGACCGCGCCGCGGCGATCATCGAGGTGCTCGGCCGTTCGTGGGCTCGGCTGGAGGACGACGTCGAGGTGACCGCGGCCTACGCCTATGGCGGCTGGCAGACGAGGGGACCGACCCGTGCCTGGTGGCTGTGGGAGGCCGGAGAGATCAGGTGGCTCGACAATGCCGCGGCGGAGCCATCGTCGCCTCGGTCGCTGGTCCTCAGGTCCGCCGAGACGGTGGCCGTTCACGGACCGGGGGCCGCGTCCTTCCTGCACCGCTCGATCCCCGCCGAACGACGCGAGGTCCTGACCTCGCTCGGGGTGACGGGCGAGGCCAGCAGCCGTGGCCTCGTCGACCGACTGCGTCGGCTCCGCGACGGCGTCGACTCCGAGGACGACGAGCTCGCGGCGGCCGCCATCGCCTACCAGGCGCTCGCACAGCGGTTGACCACGCGAGGGCGCGTGCACGGCGACCTCTCCCCGGAGGCGATGCGCAAGGAGTTCGGCCGCGGAACCGGGCTGATTCGCACCAACCTCGGATGGCAGCCGCCCGCCCAGACGTTCCGAGGCGACCCGGTCTTCGGCGACCGTCGGGCCCACGCCCCCAACGTGCCGGGCGTGGACCGCCTCTGGGCGGCCCTCGGGCTCGCCGCCCCGTCATGGCAGGACCACGTCAAGGTGGTCCGAGAGCTGGCGCGGGAGGACCTGCCGTTGTCCGAGGCCGACGGAGCCGTCCTCATCGAGTGCCTGCGGGCCCTGGCGACGCTGGCGGAGGACGAGGATCGGGCCAAGGCGATGCGACGGCAGCTCGCAGCTCTGCCGCTCCTCACCGCCGACGGGTGGTCGACCGC
>DATHEV010000461.1:0-2078 GCA_035318405.1 Iamia sp. | reverse complement strand
TTCACCACCGAGATCGAGGCCGTCGCGTGGCACGACGAGGGCGGCGTGCTGGTGGACATCGTCATGGAGATCACCGACGAACCGGCCTTCGCCCTCTACTACGGCCGCTTCGAGCTGGTGCTCCCATCAGGCGCCCGGATGCCCAACGAGGTCGACATCCCGCGCGACCAGGCCGACGTCCTCGAGTACGGCCAGACGATCCGGAACTCCGTCTACTTCCGCCCGACGGGCCCGGAGGAGGGTGAGGCGGTCCTCTACTACGAGGGTGTCGAGATCGACCGCCACCCGATCCAGGTGCCAGGCACCTGACGATCAGTGATCGCGCCGTGCACCGGTCGCCTTGACGGGAGGGCGTAGGTTCCCACCCGGCGGGGCGCAAGAGCTCCCCGGGGAGCGGACAGGGGATCACATGGTGGGCAGGGTGGGTTGGCGCCGTCGTGGCGTGAAGAGGTCCGTGTCGCGTCTGCGCCCGAGCGCCGTCATCCTCGCGGCGGCGCTGGCCGCTTCGACTGCGGTCGTCCCGGACCCGGTTGCTGCTGCGGCGGCCCTTCCGGACGCTTCGGGGGCACCGGGGGCGCAGGCCGATGAGGAGCCGGCCCCGGCGCTGCCCACCTCGGCGGAGGTGCCCGGGCTGACGGCCGGCGATGTGTTGGTCGTGGGGCGGCCGACGCCTGATGGCTACGTGGTGATGGCGGCCACGGGCGGGAAGCCGTTGACGGCAGTCGCCTCCTTGTCGGTGACGGGCATGGACTCCTACATGTGGACGGGCTACTCGTGCACCACCGGCTCGGGCCGCTACGTGGCCTCGGTGTTCGGGCCGGCGGAGATGACCAACGACGAGACGCTGCGCCAGCGGGGTGCGCTCCTGGCGGTGGTGGACCTGGTCGAGGGTGACGTGGAGGTCTCCACCGAGCGCGTGGCCCTGACCCGGGCCGCTCTGGGGTGTGGTGCCGGCGACGAGGTCGTGGCTCTGCGTCGTCTGGGTGACGATGGCGCGTCGACCGCCGTGTTCCGCGTCGACCCCGCCACCGGGTCGTCCACCGCCCCGGTGGTGGTGCCGGCGGCGGTGTCGCATCCGACCGGGATCGGGACGCGCATCTTGGCCTCGGCCGGTGCCACCGTCGTCGAGGTCACCGCCGCCGATCCGACCGCCCCGGTCGCCACGGCCGAGGCCGAGATCGTCGACCTGCGGGCCCTGCCCGATGGCCGCCTGCGCCTGCTGGAGGCCACCGACGAGACCGTCACCGCCCGGGACGCGAACCCCGCCACGGGCCAGCTGGGCGCCGCGCTGGCCCGGGGTGCGATCGGCGACCTGCGCCTGGCCGAGGGCCGAGGCGTGGTGCGTCTGGTGGGCACGCCCACCGAGGTGGCCGCGGGCGCCCCTCTGGTGCGCGTCGACACCGGCATCGACGCCGTGTCCCTCCAGGGGATCGCGACCGTCGAGCTGGAGACCGTGCCCGGCGCCGCCGCCGCCGAGACCGAGGTGGTCGAGGTCCGGGCGGTCAACCTGCGGACACGGGCCCGGGGCGAGACGACCGTCGTCGCCATCCCCGTGGACGTGGCCCACACCGATGCGAGCATCGAGGGGCCGTCGTCACCGTGCGCCGTGCCCCGCAACGACACCAACACCCAGGTGATGCAGCCGTCGCCCGAGCAGGTCGAGTGGGCGGTGCACAAGGCCGTGCGGGGCCAGCTCACCGGCTCACGGCCCTCGAACTGGAACCGCAACGGCCTCCCCTCGTACTCCCCGCAGGGGGCCGGCGGCTTCCCCCGGTTGGGCCTCGGCGAAGACGGGCGGATCCCGGCCCAGGTGGTCCTGGGCGTGCTGGCCCAGGAGTCGAACCTGTGGCAGGCGGCGCGCGGCGCCCTCCCGGGGGTGGCCGGCAACCCGTTGATCGGCAACTACTACGGCACCATCCTCAGCAGCAACGGGCAGATCATCGGCGCCGATCCGGAGAAGGCCGACTGCGGCTACGGGGTCGGCCAGATCACCGACGGCATGACCGCCGAGGCGTCGTCACCCACGCCGAACCAGAAGCGCATGATCGCCACCGACTACCAGGTGAACATCGCCATGG
>DATHEV010000460.1:0-8523 GCA_035318405.1 Iamia sp. | reverse complement strand
CCTCGAGCACGGCGGCGAACTGGCGGGCACCGAGGACGAAGAGGGTCATGTCGTCGTCGGCCACGACCGTGGCGGTGCGGGGCCCGTGGTCGAGGAGCGCCAGCTCGCCGACGCAGTCGCCGGGGCCGAGGGTGGCCACCTTGCGGTTGCCCCGCTTCACCGTGGCCGCGCCCTCGACGATGACGTAGGCCTCGCGGCCGGCGTCGCCCTGGTTGGTCAGCACGTGGCCGGCCTTCACCTTGAGCTCGTCGCCGGCCTTGGCCACCTTCCCCAGCTCGCGCTTGGAGCAGGCCGAGAACAGCGGCACGGAGGCGAGGTGGTCGAGGTAGGTCTCACGGCGGGCCATGGGCCGGGAGCATACGAGTGACCGCCGCCTCGTGCTGGGGTGGCTCCGACTCGGGGCCGGCCCCCACCTCGAAGCACCTCATCTGACCGTCGTCTGACGCCTCCCTTTCGGTCGACCGACCCCCGGATGAGGCCCTCCTGACACCGATTCCGGGCCCTCGGAGGGGTCGAGTCGTGGTCGAGGGGGTGCTCTGACCAGGGCTTTGGCGCCCCTCGAACACGCGTCACGCGCCGGTCAAGGCGGCGAAACGTTCGCGAAACACACCTTCCTTACGTTTCGCCCCGTTCCCGGGCGCACACCTGCGCCCCCGACGACGAAGGGTGACGCTCGATGAGCGAGGAAGAGCTGCTCGCAGCAGCACAACAGAACGGCAACCTGGCCTGGGTGCTCGTGTCCGCCGCGCTGGTGCTGTTCATGACTCCGGGCCTGGCGTTCTTCTACGGAGGCATGGACCGGTCCCGCAACGTCCTGAACATGCTGATGATGAACTTCTGGTGCCTGCTGACCATCCCGATCCTGTGGGTGACCGTCGGCTTCAGCATCGCCCAGGGCGGCGGGCTCTTCGCCGCCGACGATGCCCAGAACTTCATCGGGAACGGCGACTACCTGTTCATGAAGGGCATGGGGATCGGCGACGACGGGGGCACCTTCCTCGCCACCATCGTCTTCCTCGGCATGTTCGCGGTCATCACTCCCGCCCTGATCTCCGGGGCCGTGGCCGATCGCATGAAGTTCTCGGCGTGGGCGGTCTTCGCCCCGCTGTGGATGCTGCTGGTGTTCTCGCCGATCTTCCGGTGGGTCTACGGCGGCTTCCTCGGCGACCGTGGCTCGCTCGACTTCGCCGGCGGCACGGCCATCCACGTCAACGCCGGCATCGCCTCGCTCGTCGCCGTGCTCATCCTCGGCAAGCGCAAGGGCTGGCCGTCCGAGGGGCATCCGCCCCACTCGATGCCGCTCGTCATGCTGGGCACCGGGATCCTGTGGTTCGGCTGGTTCGGCTTCAACGCCGGCTCCCAGCTGGCCGCCGACGGCCGGGCCGTCACCGCCTTCATGAACACGTTCCTCGCCGCGGCTGCCGCCGGCCTGGCCTGGTGCATCGTCGAGCGGCTGCGGGACGGTCACTTCACCAACCTGGGCGCCGCCTCGGGCATCGTCGCCGGCCTGGTGGCCATCACCCCCGGCGCCGGCTTCGTGTCGGACATGTCGCCCATCGCCATCGGCGCCATCGCCGGCGTCGTCTGCTGCTTCGCCGTCGGCCTCAAGACGAAGGCGGGCTACGACGACGCCCTCGACGTCGTGGGCGTCCACTTCGTCGGCGGCCTGGTGGGCTCGCTCCTGATCGGCCTCTTCGCCAACCCCGAGTTCTTCGGCGACCCGGAGCTGTTCAAGGAGGGCCTCTTCTACGGCGGTGGCCTGAGCCTCCTCGGCGAGCAGGCGCTCGCCAACGGCGTCGCCATGATCTACTCGGCCGTCGTGACGGGCTTGATTCTGTTCGCTCTCAAGGTCACCATCGGCATCCGAGTCTCGGAGGATGTCGAGGACGCCGGTCTCGACCTCGCCGAGCACAGCGAGACCGCCTACCACGACAGCCCCGGCTACCAGGTCTCCGATGTCGTGGAGACGTCGGTCGGTTCGCCGGCGCCGAGCGCGACGGTCTGAGGAAGGACACCACCATGAGACTCGTCACCGCCATCATCAAGCCCTTCAAGCTCGACGACGTGAAGACCGCCCTGAAGGAGGCCGGGGTCGTCGGGATCACCGTCACGGAGGTCAAGGGGTTCGGTCGCCAAGGCGGCCACACCGAGACCTACCGAGGCACCGAGTACCAGATCGACTTCGTCCCCAAGGTCAAGCTCGAGGTCGTCATCGACGACGTCGACATGGACCGGGTCGTCGACGTCATCGTGAAGTCGGCCGGCACCGGCAAGATCGGCGACGGCAAGGTCTGGGTCAGCCCGGTCGAGGCCGTCGTCCGGATCCGGACCGGTGAGCAGGGCGTCGACGCCATCTAGTCGACCCCTCGTCACCCACCGAGTGAACGTGCGGTGCCCCCGGGTCCACGCCCGGGGGCACCGTCGCGTCCGACGGCGGGGCGACGAGACGGAACGAAAGCATCAGATCCGGGTCAGGAACCTGACCCGAACGCGCCACATCGACGGCACGAACGCGCAACATGCGATCCGTACCTTGCGGCCCCATGACGACTCTCAGGTTCCTCCGACGCCGCCGGCGAGGCGGGCGGCTGCCGGTCAGCGCGCTCAAGACCCGGCCCGTGCAGAAGCGCTTCGCGCTGCTGCTGACGGCCAAGCTCGCCGGCCTCGGTGCCGTGTTCGGCATCATGCAGCTGGTCGTGTACATGCTCGGCGAGCCGGCGGGGGCGCAGGACGCCGCCGCACCGGTGGCCGACAACCTCATCAGCCCGCTCAACACCATGTGGGTGCTGGTGGCGGCCTTCCTGGTGTTCTTCATGCAGGCCGGGTTCATGGCGCTGGAGGCGGGCTTCGCCCGCTCCCGGGAGTCGGTCAACATCATGATGGAGTGCATCTTCGACACCTGCCTGTGCGGGTTGCTGTACTTCGCGATCGGCTTCGCCTTCCAGTTCGGCGGGGGCAACGGCCTCATCGGGCACGAGTACTTCTTCCTCAGCGGGGCGCCGGCGACCTACGACTACAGCGGGCTGTTCGACACCCGGGTCGCCTTCCTGGCCTTCTTCTTGTTCCAGTTCGCCTTCGCCGACACCGCCTCGACGATCACGTCGGGCGCCATGGTCGGCCGCACCAGCTTCAAGGGCGACATCCTCTACAGCGCGGCGGTGTCGGGCCTGATCTACCCGATCTTCGCCCACTGGGTCTGGGGCCCCGGCGGCTGGCTGGGCAACACCATGGGCTGGTTCAACGGCCTGGTGCCGGACGGCGTCGTGTTCCGTGACTTCGCCGGCTCGACCGTCGTGCACACCGTGGGCGCCACCATCGCCCTCGCTGGTGCCGTCGCCCTCGGGCCCCGCATCGGCCGCACGTTCAAGCGCGACGGCGGTGGGCCGACCGCCCCCCACGACATGAACATCGCCGCCATCGGCGCCGTGATCCTGTGGTTCGGCTGGTACGGCTTCAACCCCGGCTCGACCCTCTCGGGCATGGACTTCGAGGGCATCGGCCGGGTGGCCGCCAACACCACGCTGGCCGCCTGCGCCGGCGGGCTCGTCGCCGTCTTCTTCGTCTACCCCCGGAGCAAGACCTGGGACGTGGGCATGGCCATCAACGGCTTCCTCGGCGGCCTCGTCGCCATCACGGCGCCCTGCTACTGGGTGTCGCCGCAGGGGGCGGTCATCATCGGTGCCGTCGCCGGCATCATCGTGCCGCTCGTGGTCGACCTGCTGGAGCACCTCCGCATCGACGACCCCATCGGTGCCGTCGCCGTCCACGGCGGGTGCGGCGTGTTCGGGACGCTCGCCATCGGGTTGTTCGCCACCGGGGACTTCGGCCTCCCGGACCCGGTCGTCGGCAGCGCTCAGCTCGACGTGCCCATCGAGGGCCTCTTCTACGGCGGTGGGGCGAACCAGCTGCTGGCCCAGGCCATCGGCAGCATCAGCTGCATGGTGGTGGTGGGCATCGTCGCCTTCGGCCTGATGTTCGGGCTCCGGAAGATCCCCGGCGCCTGGAACCTCCGTCTGGCCAAGGACGAGGAGCTCGAGGGCATCGACATCGTCGAGCACGGCCTGCCCGCCTACCACATGGAGTTCGGCCACGGCTTCAGCTACACCACGTACCCCGGCACGGCCGGTCCGGAGTCGAGTGCCCTCGGGCCCGACCCCGACCCGGCGGCGTCGGAGCCCGAGACGGCCGACGCCTGAGCGGCTGGGTCCCGTGCACTCCGACCTCCGCACCCGAGGGGACGCCGTCGTGGCGGCCGAGATCCTCCGGTGGCCGGCTGATGCCGACCGCCGTGAGGAGCTCCGCCGCCACGGCCGCCCCCGGCTGCTGCTGCTCGACCCGGGGGCGGTCCCGCCCGCCCTGGGGGACGACCTGGAGGACTGGACGTGGACACCCACCGATGAGCGCGACCTCTTCGCCCGGCTCAACCGGCTCTCGCTCCGGGCTCGGGCTCCGGGGCTCGGACCGGGCGATGTGGTCGTGACCGACGAGGGCGACGCGGTGGTCGGGACCGTCCGCGTCGCCCTCCCGCCCGCCGAGGCGAGCATCCTCCGGGTGCTCGCCGACCCGCCCGGGCGGGTGTGCTCCCGCACCGCCCTCGAGGACGCCGTGTGGGCCGGCCGCCCGCACGGCCCCCGCGCCCTCGACAGCCGACTGTTCACCCTGCGGGCCCGGCTGGTGCCGGTCGGGCTCGCCATCCACTCGATCCGCGGCCGGGGCTTCCTCCTCGGCTCGACCACCCGTACGACCAAGGAGCTCCGTTGATCAACCAGGTGACCGCCATCATCAAGCCCTTCAAGCTGGAGGAGGTCAAGACCGCCCTGCGGGAGATGGGCATCCTCGGCCTCACCGTCAGCGAGGCGCAGGGCTACGGCCGCCAGGGCGGCAAGACCGAGACCTTCCGGGGCTCGGAGTACACCGTCGACTTCGTGCCCAAGGTGCGGATCGACGTCCTCGTCGAGGACACCGACGTCGACAAGGTCTTCGAGGTCCTCGGGAACGCAGCCCGCACCGGCAAGATCGGCGATGGCAAGGTGTGGACCGTCGAGGTGGGCCGCGTCATGCGGGTCCGCACCGGTGAGATGGGGGAGATGGCCCTCTAGGGCCGTCTTCTCACGGACGGAGGCACGGTGCAGCAGCGATCGACGGCCGAACGGGGGTGGAGGCTGGCGGGCCTCCTCGTCCTGTTCGTCATCGCCTGCTTCTGGATGCCGCTCGGGGCCCGGGACGCCGGGGGCGTCAGCTCCGTCATCCCCGCCCTCCGCCCCTCGACCCTCGCCCAGCCGCACCGGGCGACCGTCCGCGCCAACGCGCAGGCCCAGTCGGCCAGCCGGCCCGTCCCGCCCCGGACCCGGGTGCTCCTCCTCGCGGTCGTCGCCGGCCTCCTCCTCGCCGCCATGGGCGCCGTCGTCGTCGGCGCCCCGGGCGACGACGCCCCCCCGGGGCTGGTCCCTCGCACCCTCCGCAGCCGCGGTCCTCCCGTCGTCCTCTGATCCCGCTCATCGCCGGCCGCCCGCGCCGGCGCCACCGTGATCGCCGCCCCTCGGGGCGGGAGGACGAAAGGACCCATCCATGCTCAGTCACGAGGCTGACGCCGTGCACCCGCACGGCCGGGAGCCGGCGCCGTCCGGCTCCTCGCCCCCTCCCGGGGACCATCGGGAGCCCACCGGTCACCCCGAGGTGACCCTCCTCAGCTGGCCGGCCGAGGCCGACCGCCGGGCCGAGCTGGCCGTGGCCGGCCGGCCCCGCCTGCTGGTGCTCGACGGCGACGAGCCCCCACCCCTGGTGTGGGACGACCTCGAGGACTGGGTGCGCGCCCCGGCCGACCCCGTCGAGGTCCAGACCCGCCTGTCCACCCTCGCCCAGCGGGCCGTGGTGGCCGCCGGCCCCGAGGCACCGACCGTCGACGCCGACGGCATCGTCCGCTGGCAGGGCGGGTGGGTGGCGGTGCCGCCGATCGAGGCTCGGCTGCTGTCCGTCCTGGCCACCCGGTGCGGCGAGGTCGTGCGGCGCGAGGACCTGGTGGCCACCGCCTGGCCGGCGGGGGTCGAGAGCGATCGCATCCTCGACGGCCGCATCAAGCACCTGCGCCGTCGGCTCGAGCCCCTCGGCCTGGCCGTGCGCACCGTGCGCCGGGTCGGGTTCCTCCTGGAGGTCGAGCCGACCTGACCGCGGTCCAGGGCCCGGTACCCTGGGCCGCGGAGTGCCGGGAAGCCTGGTCGGCGACCTCGTTCGTCGACCCTCTGGACATCCGTGCCCCGTTCGAACCCCGGCTCCGCCCGCACCGTCCTCGACCCGATCCGGCGCTTCGTCGACCTCGAGGCCGCCGGCGGCGTCGTCCTGCTGGCCGCCGTGGTCGTCGCCGTGGCGTGGGCCAGCTCGCCGTGGTCGACGGGCTACCACGTCCTGTGGACGATCGACCTCGGTCCCGCCGATCTCCGCCACTGGGTCGACGACGGGTTGATGACACTGTTCTTCTTCGTCATCGGGTTGGAGGTCCGCCGGGAGCTGGCCGACGGCCGCCTGTCCACGCTGCGGGCCGCCGCCGTCCCCGCCGTCGGGGCCCTGGGTGGGATGGTGGTGCCCGCCCTGCTCTACCTCGCCTTCAACGCCGGGGGGACGGGGGCGCGGGGCTGGGGCATCCCCATGGCCACCGACGTGGCCTTCGCCCTCGGCGTGCTCGCCCTGCTGGGCGATCGGGTGCCGCCGGGTCTGGGTGCGCTGCTGCTGGGGCTGGCCGTGGTGGACGACATCGGGGCCATCGTGGTGATCGCCGCCTTCTACTCCGACGGCCTCTCGGCCGGGTGGGGGGCTCTGGCCCTGGCCGGCCTGGTCGGGGTGGTGGGGCTCCGACGCCTGGGGGTGCGGTCGATCGCGGCCTACGTCGCGCTGGGGCTGGTCGTGTGGTGGGCGACATGGCAGTCGGGCGTGCACGCCACCATCGCGGGCGTGGCGCTGGGCCTGCTCACCCCGGCCCGGCCCCTCGCCGGCGAGCCGGCCGACGCGCCCTCGGTGGCGCAGCGCCTCCAGGACCGGCTCCACCCGTGGACCACGTTCCTCGTGGTGCCGGTGTTCGCCCTGGCCGGCGCCGGCGTTCCCCTCTCGGCCTCCGCCCTCGGCGACGCCGCCTCCTCGCCCGTCGCCCTCGGCGTCGGGGTGGGCCTGGTGGTGGGGAAGCTGGTCGGCGTGGCCGGCGCCATCGCCCTGGCCGTGCGGTTCGGGCGGGCCCGCCTGCCCGACGGCGTCGGTGCCGGCCACGTCGTGGGTCTGGGCGCGGTGGCCGGGATCGGCTTCACCGTCTCGCTCTTCGTCACGGGGCTGGCGTTCGACGACGCCACCCTGGTCGACGAGGCCAAGGTCGGGATCCTCGTGGGCTCGATCGTGGCCGCCGGCCTCGGCTCGACGATCCTCCTGCGGGCCTCGCCGGGGCGGTCCTAGGGTCCGCCCCCATGGCTGCACCGAACCGACCCGCCCCGGGGGACGAGCATCTCGCCCACCAGGCCCCCGAGCTGCTGGGACGGGTCGAGCGCCCGCACCCCCACTGGCGGGAGAGCTGGTTCTTCGAGGCCCACCCGCCGTCGGCATCCGACGACGACGACGTGGTCTTCTTCACCATGGCGACCTACCCGTCCCGGCGCCAGCTCGACTCGCTCCAGATGGGCCGGGTGGGCGGCGAGCAGATCCTCGGCGTCCACCAGCGTCCCTTCGACGACGACCCGCACACGCCGGTGGTGGGCGGGGCGCGGGTCGAGATCGTGGAGCCCTGGCAGGAGGTCCACCTGTTCGCCGACCCGGCCACGTCGCTGATCGGCGTCGACCTCACCTTCCGGGCCCGCACCCAGCCCTACGTGCTGCGGCGGGGGACCATGCGGGCCGGCGACGAGATCGTCTGGGACCAGCGCCACATCCTCCAGTCCGGGACGTACTCCGGCACCTACACGGCGGGGGGCACGACCCACGAGGTCGACGGCTGGATCGGGCAGCGGGACCACTCGTGGGGCGTGCGCGATCACGGTCGCTGCCCGCTGTGGATCTGGTTCCAGATCCAGCTCGAGGACGGCTTCCTCGGCGTCTGGCACTGGGAGCTCGAGAACGGGGCGCGCGTCTACACCGACGGCTGCTGGGCGGGCGTCGACGGGAGCGACCCGGTGCCCGTGGTCGACTTCCGCCACGGCACCGGCTGGATCGGGCCCGGTGGCGGCCCGGCGGACTACGGCGAGAACGGCGACGCGGTGTGGGGGCTCGCCGGCGACTGCACCTTCACCCTGGCCGACGGGCGGGTGATCGAGGTCAGCGCCGAGGGCACCTTCGCCCGGCCCTACGAGCCGTTCCACCGGGGCGGGCTCAACCTGATGCGGGTGCGCACCGACGACGGCCGCACCGGGACGGCCATCTACGAGGTCACCGGCGCCCGCCACCACCGCTACTTCCCCGCCACCACCGTCCCCGGAGACCTCCCGACCTAGCCCGCCCTGCGAACTCGGGGGGATTCGCGCCCCCAGGGGGGCGCGAATCCCCCCGAGTTCC
>DATHEV010000459.1:0-2629 GCA_035318405.1 Iamia sp. | reverse complement strand
GTCGTCACGCGACGGGCCGAGGTGACGCGGGATGACGGCGTCGTAGCGCCACCCGGGCGAGAGCCGGCCGCCGACCTCCCAGCGGGCCGACCAGCCGTGGCCCTCGAAGCTCTCGACCGGGGGGCGGTAGCCGTACTCGGTCTCGAGCCAGCGGGTGATGCGCTCACGGGCGGTGGCCTCCGACGGCGGGTCGTCAGGGGCGGTGGGGATGGTGACGGTGAGCCGGTTGGCGGCGATGAGGGCCATGACCGGATCATCCGCCAGGGGTGTGACAGTGAGGCCCGAGGCCCCGGAAACACCTGGTCAGAGCGCCGAGCGCCCTACGACGAGGCGATGAAGTCGACCAGGACCCGGCCCAGCTCGGCGCCGCGGTCCTCCTGGAGGAAGTGGCCGCCGCCCTCGATGGTGACGTGGGCCCGGCCGGCGGCGCCGGGTACCTTCTCGGCGAAGACCCGGTCGCCACCGCCGGTGATGGGATCGGCGTCGCTGAAGGCCAGCAGGAAGGGCTTCTCGAAGCGCTCCAGCACCTCCCATGCGGCCCGGTTGTCGGGCGCGGCCGGATCCTCGGGGTTCGTGGGGACGAGCAATGGGAACACACGTGCCCCGGCCTTGGACGCCTCGTCGGGGAACGGGGCGTCGTAGGCGGCGATCACCTCTGGAGCCAGGTCGGTGGTGGTGCCGCCGTTGATGATGAACCCCACCGGAAAGGACTCGACCTCCTGTGAGAACCGTTGCCAACCAAGGAACGCATCGCTCGGCGTGCCCTCGCCCGTGGGCAGGCCGGTGTTGCCGATCGCCACCCGGGCGTACCGGTCCGGCTCCGCCGCAACCAGCCGCAGCCCGACCAGGCCGCCCCAGTCCTGCCCGAAGAAGGTGATGGCGCGCAGGTCGAGCCGGTCGAAGAGGGCCTGGCGCATCCACTCGACGTGGCGGGCGTAGGTGTAGTCGTCCGTGGCCAGCGGCTTGTCGCTGCGGCCAAAGCCCACCAGGTCGGGGGCGATGACCCGGTGCCCGGCGGCGACCAGCGGCGGGATCACGTGGCGGTAGAGGAACGACCACGACGGCTCGCCGTGCATCAGCAGGACCGGCGCGGCGTCGGCCGGCCCCTCGTCGAGGTGGTGGACCCGCAGCGTGCCTCCGTCTCCGTCGTCGACCTCGACGTAGTGGGGGGCGAACGGGAAGTCGGGGAGATCGGCGAAGGCCGAGTCGGGGGTGCGGACGACGTCCATCAGGCACCACCGCTCATGGCCGCGATGCTCACGGCGTCGATGCGCTGGTAGGTGTTCTGGAGCTCGTCCTGGACCACCGTGGCCACGCCGTCGGTGCTCAGCAGGTCGAGGGTCCGGTCGAGCACGCAGGTGGTGAACGACCAGCCCTCGGGCAGCAGCAGCCGCGATTCGAGGTCGCTCAGCGAGGCCAGGTCCTGGGTCGGGTCGACGGCGTGCGAGTAGGCCTGCATCACGTAGCGCTGGCGGTCGCGGGAGGTGAGCTGGTGGATGGTGGCTCCTGCCTTGAAGCGGAAGATGGTCTCCCGGGCGACCCGGCGCTCGACGTAGGACGCCTGGTCGGGGAGGGTGTCGCCCAGCTCGACGGTGGCGGCCAGGAACATGTCGAGGTCGCCGAAGCGGGTGAGGCTTCGCTCCCCCGCGTCCGTCGCCACCGGCACGATGGTGTCGAGCGTCCAGCGTCGGGGGCCGTTGAGCAGCGCCACCAGGGCGCCCCGCTCGGCGGCGATGGCCCCGGCGTCGAGGGCGTCCCACGCCTCCTGCGGGCAGTCGTTGAGGCCGAGCGTGTTCCAGACCTCGGCGGTGTAGCCGCCGTCGTCCTCCGAGAGCAGCAGGACCTCGCCGTAGCGCACGTCGCGCAGGCCGTCCGGGAACAGATCGTCGGTGCTGGGCATGGCACTCCTCGTCGGGCCGCGGATCGAGCGATGTTCTGTCGCTTAGTCTGCCACAACCTTGCCGGCCGTCCAGACCGGCGTCAGCGGCTTCTCGAACCAGTGGTGGGCGTAGGGCTCGTCGTTGAAGGCGTCGACCTCCACGAAGCCGGCCGACCGGTAGAGGGCGATGGCCTCGACGAGCGTGCGGTTGGTGTCGAGGCGCAGGGCCGGGGCGCCGGCGGCGCGGGCGGCGGCCTCGGTGGCCTCGAGGAGCCGCCGGGCGACGCCCATGCCGCGGGCCGCCGGGTCGACCCACATCCGCTTGACCTCGGCCTCGGGGCCGGGCTGGAGGCGGAGGGCGACGCAGCCGACGGCGTCGCCGTGGACCCGCGCCAGCAGGAAGGCGCCCACCGGGGGCCGCATGCCGGCGGGGTCGACGGGTCGGCTGCGGGCCACGTCGAAGCCGCTCTCGAACCGGCTCGCCAGCTCGGCGGCGTAGCGCTGGAGGCAGCGCTGGGCGTCGGGGTCCTCGGGGTCGACGGCCTCGACCGCCACCAGGGCCGCGGTCACCAGCCGCTCGACCTCGGCCATGGCCGCCACCAGCCGCCCCCGCTGCGACGGGGTGAGCGGCTCGACGAGCGACCGGGCCAGCTCGTCGCTGCGCCGGTCGAGGACGGCGCGCTCGGTCCGGCCGCGGTCGGTGAGCCGGGCGACCCGGACCCGACGGTCGGGCTCTCCCGGGTCGACCGA
>DATHEV010000458.1:0-5731 GCA_035318405.1 Iamia sp. | reverse complement strand
GTCGAGGAGGAGGGATCGTCGGCCACCCGAAGAGGCTGCCCTATGAGGCCCTCCTCACACACTTCCACCGGCGTGCCGGCCGCCTGCGGTCGGCCGCCGCCGGCCCAGCGTGGCACGATCGGGGGGTCACAGAGGCCGGGGGGCCAGAGAGGATCGAGGGACGACACGTGAGCGACGCTCCGGTGCGGGTCTGCGTGGTGGACGACTACGACATCGTCGTGGCGGGGACGGCCGCTCTGCTCGCACCGCATGCCGACCTGGTCCGGGTGGTGGAGAAGACGACCGAGGAAGGGCCCGACCACCGGGTCGACGTCGCCCTCCTCGACTGCTTCGCCCTGCCCGACGGCGCCGCCATCATCGCCGACCTGGCCGAGCACCCGAACGTGGGCAAGGTCGCCGTCTACGCCTGGGACGTCGACCGGGACCTGATCGACGCCGCCCTCCGCAGCGGGGCCCACGGGTATCTGAGCAAGGGCCTCGACGGCCGGCGGCTGGCCGAGGCGATCGTCTCCGTCCACCGGGGCGAGGACGTCGTGGCCCGGGCCTCCGCCGACGCCGACCGCGAGGCCAGCTCCGCCGACGACGGCAGCCCCTCCCTCCCGGGCCCCCGCCGGTGGCCGGGCCAGGCCGCCGGTCTGACCGAGCGCGAGAGCGAGGTGCTGGCCCTCATCACCCAGGGCAAGAGCACCAAGGACATCGGCACCGCCCTCTACATCGGCGTCAACTCGGTCAAGACCCACACCCAGAAGGTCTTCCGGAAGATCGGCGTGTCGACGCGCACCGAGGCGGCGCTGTGGGGCATCGATCACGGCTTCCGTCCGGACCGCAGCTCCCGCTCCGACTGGCGAGGGCACCGGATCACTCCACCTCACCCGAACGGCTGACATCTGACCAGGCGTTTATCGGTCCGACCAGGGGAGAGTGGCGGGCCGTGCCCGTCGCCCTGCCCCGCCCCCGTGGTCCCCTGTCGTCCGCCCTCCTCGCGTGGTGGACCGACGGCCAGCCCCTCCCGGAGACGGTGCCCGAGGTCTGCGACGCCACCACCGACGACGACCTGCACGTGGCCCTGTGGGCCTGCTACCAGCTCCACTACGACGGCTTCGCCGGCATCGACGACACCTTCGAGTGGGACCCGGCGACGTTGGCGTTCCGGGCGCAGCTGGAGGCCATGTTCGAGCGCGACCTGCGGCTCGAGCACCGGCCCGCCGACCTGCCCACCAACCCGGCCGCCGCCCTCCGCGCCATCAGCGGCTGGGCCGGCCCGCCGCTGGCCCGCACCGTCGGCAACCGGGGCACGCTCGGCGAGGTGCGCGAGGTGGCGATCCACCGCTCGGCCTACCAGCTCAAGGAGGCCGACCCCCACACGTGGGCCATCCCCCGCCTGCGGGGCCCGGGCCGGGCGGCCATGGTCGAGATCCAGGCCGACGAGTACGGCGACGGGGTGCCGGGGGAGGCGCACTGCGAGCTGTTCGCGGCGGCGATGGTCGACCTCGACCTCGATCCGACGTTCGGCGCCTACATCGACCGCCTGCCCGGCGTCACCCTCGCCACCGACAACCTGATCAGCATGTTCGGGCTGCACCGCCGGTTGCGGGGCGCAGCCGTCGGCCACCTCGCCCTGTTCGAGATGTGCTCGGTGGTCCCGATGAGCCACTACCTCCGGGCGGCCCAGCGCCACGGCGGCCTCCCCGCCCTGGAGCGCTTCTACGAGGTCCACGTCGAGGTCGACGAGCACCACGCCCGTCTCGCCCTCGAGGAGATGGTGACCCCCATGGTCCAGGCCGATCCCACCCTCGGGCCCGACGTCGTCTTCGGGGCCGCCGCCCTCAGCCGGGTCGAGGCCCGTCTCGCCGACCACGTCCTGCGGTCCTGGGCCGACGGGCGCTCGTCGCTCCTCCCCGAGGAGCCGGTGGCCGAGCCGGTGCCGGCCCCCGTCGACGAGCCGGCCGAGCGCCGTCTCGCCACCGCCGCCGCCTGACCACCGCTCCTCGGAGTGTGTCGGTGGGCCGAGCGCGGGGCAGCGCGTCGTCAGCCCAGACGGAGGAACGACCGTGCCGTACACCCAGACCGACCCCCGCATCGCGTACGCCGACGACGGGGAGGGCCGCCCCGTGGTCCTCATCCACGGCTGGCCGCTCAGCCACCGGATGTGGGAGTACCAGGTCGGACCGCTGACCGACGCCGGCTACCGCTGCGTGGCCTACGACCGCCGGGGCTTCGGCGCGTCCGACACGCCCTCGGCGGGCTACGACTACGACACCCTGACCGCCGACCTGGCCGCCCTCATCGACGAGCTCGACCTGCGCGACGTCACCCTCGTCGGCTTCTCGATGGGCGGCGGCGAGGTGGCCCGCTACCTGGCCAACCACGGGTCGGACCGGATCGCCCAGGCGGTCCTGGCCGCCGCCGTGACCCCGTCACTGGCCGAGTCGGACGACAACCCCAAGGGCGTCCCGGCCGAGGCCCTCGAGGGCTTCGGCGCCGCACTGCGGGAGGACCGGATCGGCTTCCTCGACGGGTTCACCCGCGCCTTCTTCGGCGTCGGGCCCGAGGGCGACCCCGACGTCATCAGCGAGCCCCTGCTGCGCCACTTCGTCGACATCGCCTCGTGGGCCGGCCCCCGGGCCACGGCGGCCTGCGCCGAGGCCTTCGGCGGCACGGACTTCACCGCCGACATGGCCGCCTTCGACGTGCCCACGCTGATCGTCCACGGCGACGCCGACCAGACGGTCCCCTACGAGGCCACCGCCCGGCGCGCCGCCGAGATGGTCCCGGACGCCCGCCTGGAGATCGTCGACGGCGCCCCCCACGGCCTGACCTACACGCACCGCCAGCGGTTCAACGAGCTCCTGCTGGGCTTCCTGGCCTCCTGAGGCGGCCGCCGCGCGCGGGCCCGGTCGCTGGCCCTCGGCCTGGTCGCACCGCAACGCGACCAGGCCAGGGGCCCGATCCTCAGGACCCGGTGAAGGGGCCCTCGCCCAGGTCGACGACGGCCACGTCGGCCACGCCGTCGCCATCGGTGTCGACCACGGCGGTCTCGAACACGCCGTCGCCGTCGGTGTCGACGGCCGCGGCGTCGACCACGCCATCCCCGTCGGTGTCGGCCACGACGGTGTCGATGAAGCCGTCGCCGTCCGTGTCGACGCCGGCGGTGTCGAACACCCCGTCGCCGTCCGAGTCGGCCACGACGGTCTCGAGGGAGCCGTCGCCGTCGGTGTCCACCGCCCCGCCATCGACGAACCCGTCGCCATCGGTGTCCACGACGACTGCGTCCACGAACCCGTCGCCGTCGGCATCGACCGCGGCGGTGTCGACGAAGCCGTCGCCGTCGGTGTCGGCCACCGCGGTGTCGAGCACCCCGTCGCCATCGGTGTCGACCGCGCCGCTCTCGAACACGCCGTCGCCGTCGGTGTCGTAGAGCTCGGTGTCGGCCACGCCGTCGCCGTCGGTGTCGACGTAGGCGGTGTCGATGACGCCGTCGCCATCGGTGTCCTCGGCCACGGCGTCGATGATCCCGTCGCCATCGGTGTCGAGGTCGATGCTGTCGATGATCCCGTCGCCGTCGCTGTCGTAGCCGGTGGCGTCGATGATCCCGTCACCATCGGTGTCGACCGAGGCGGCGTCGTCGATCCCGTCGCCGTCGCTGTCGAAGACCTCTGCTCCGGTGTCGGTGTCGAAGTCGCTCATGGTGTGTCCTTGGTCGAGGCCGGGTGCGGCGTGGATGTCGGCGGTGAGAGGGGCGCGACCGCCCCGGTGTTCCCGCCCCATCCCCCGAACTTTGTGCGAGGTTCGCCGCAGTACGGCGAACCTCGCACAAAGTTCGGCCCCAGGACGCCGGGGTGCTGGCCGCCGTGGTCGGCGGCACGCCGGTGGCGAGGGCGGCGAGCGGTTCGAGGTCGAGATCGCCGGCGACCCGTCGGTGCTCCTGGCCTTCAAGGGGCTCCAGCCCGAGCGCTGGCAGGACGGGGTCGAGCGCAACCCGGGCATCGTGGCCACGGCCATGCACTGCGTCAACGCCATCCCCTACGTCCACCGGGCCGAGCCCGGGATCAAGACCTACCCCGACCTCCCCCTCATCGCCGGCCGCCGCGCCAGGATTGGCCCGATGATCGACGCCGAGGCCCACGTGGCCGTCTTCAACGCCGCCGTCGCCTCCGGGGACTGGGCGACGTTCTCCGCCCGCTTCGCCGCCGACGCCACCCTCGCCTTCGTGGGCCCGCCCGTCGGGCCCTTCGAGGGACGGGAGGCGATCGCCGCCGCCTACGCCGCCCAGCCCCCGGACGACACCATCACCCTCGTCGGCCCACCCGCCGACGAGGGCGACGAGACGGTGGTTCCCTACCGCTGGGACACCACCGGCGCCACCGGCACCATGCGCTTCCGCGGCGCCCCCGACGGAGCCGTCCAGACCCTCACCGTCACCTTCGACTGACGGCAACCCCACCCGTCAGTCGGCGCGCTCGGTGGGGGGCGCGGGGCGCTCCTCGGCCTCGTGGCCGGGGGTGAGGTCGTCGACGTCGGACAGCCGGAGGGGGGTGAAGGGGCCGTCGGCGACGGCGTCGATGGGCTCGGTCACCACGCAGACGTGGTCGCCGCCCTCGTCGAGGAGGGCGATGCGCCGCGCGACGATGCGGCGGGGGACGTCGGCCAGGAGGGGGACGCCGCTGGGGCCCTCCTCCCAGCGGCACCGCTCGAACTTGTCGACGTCGTCGCCGCTGAGGGTTCCGAACAGCACGGCCAGGTCCCGCTGGGTGGAGTCGAGGTAGTGCACGACGAGGGTCGTGGCCTGACGGACGATGCGCCCGGTGTGGTTCGCCTTCGACAGCCAGACGCAGTAGCGGTGCGGCTCGATGCTCGACTGGGCGTGGAACCCGACCAGGCAGCCGGCCCGCTCGCCGTCGTGGGCGCTGGTCACCACGACCATGGCGGGGTCGAGGGAGGCGGCGATGGTGTCGAAGGCGTCGGTCACGCGTCGGTCCGGGTGTAGCGGAGGTAGAGCGAGCCGTGGGCCTCGGCCACGTGGGCCAGGGTCATGCGGGTGAGCCCGGCCCCGGGCGGGGTCACGCTCACCGGGAGCGGGTCGCCGCCGAGCACGGGCGAGATGGTGAGGCACAGCTCGTCGAGCAGCCCGGCCGCGGCGACCTGGCCCAGCAGCGTCGGGCCGCCCTCGCAGAGGACGATGCGGGCGTCGTACCTCTCCTGCAAGAGGGCGAAGGCCAGGGCCGGCTCGACCGCCGCCTCGCCCGCCACGATGACGTCGGCGACCGCCTCGGCCCGGGCCACGAGGGCGGGGTCGGCGGCCCCGCACGTCACGACGATCGGCCGGGCCTCGCCCGCCTCGGCGAAGAGCGGCAGGTCCCAGTCGAGCCGGAGCGACCGGCTGACGACGGCGAGCGGCGGGGTGCCCGCCAGCCCGGCGGCCACCCGGACGGCGACGAGGTCGTCGGTGAGCCGCACGGGCCCGTAGCCCTCGCGGCGGGCCGTCTCCGCCCCCACCACCACCACGTCGGCGACGGCCCGCATCGCCCGGAACAGCATGGCGTCGGTGTCGTCGGACAGCGCTCCGACCCGACCGCCGATCGCGGCCGTCCCGTCCAGCCCGCCCACCATGTTGGCCAGCACCCAGCTCCCGCCGGGCCGGATCGGCTCCCGATCGACGAGGTAGAGGTCGAGGAGATCGTCGACCGGCTGCTGCGGTCCCCAGACGTGCATCCGACCGGTCTACCCCAAC
>DATHEV010000457.1:0-4984 GCA_035318405.1 Iamia sp. | reverse complement strand
CGAAGGGCGTGCGCTTCACCCCGCCGAACCTACCAGTGGGTCCACTCGTGGAACCGACTACGGGACGAGCATCACCTTGCCGACGCCGTCGGTGCGGGAGGCGAACAGGGCGTAGGCGTCGGGGCCGTCGGACAGGCCCATGGTGTGGGTGACGACGACGGCGGGGTCGATCCGCCCCGTCGCGGCCAGACGCATCAGCGTGGGCAGCTCGCGCTGGACGCTGCACAGCCCGATGTGGATCTCCAGACACTTGAGCTGGGCCAGGACCATCCGCATCGAGAAGTCCATGCTCTGGTTGACCCCGACGATCGACACCCGTCCCTCGCGCCCGGCCAGGTCGAGCGCCAGGGTGACGGTGGCGTCGGCCCCCACCGCCTCGAGCGCCACGTCGACGCCGCGGCCGGAGGTGGCCTCGGCGACCGCGGCCCGCACGTCGTCGGCCTCGATCGGCTCGGCGCCGAGCGCGGCGGCTGCTGCCCGGCGCTCGGGCACCAGGTCGATGGCCAGCACCCGCGCCGCTCCCATCACCTGCGCCGAGACCACCGACATCAGCCCGACCGGGCCCAGCCCCACCACGGCGACGGTGTCGCCCGGACCGACGCGTCCCCGCCGGGCGCCGTACCAGGCGGTGGGGAGGTTGTCGGTGAGGACGATCCCGGCGGCGTCGGAGAGGCCCTCGGGCAGGAGCACCAGGTTGCGGTCGGCGGCGGGCACGGCGAGGGCCTCGGCCTGGGTCCCCGGATGGGCGTGGCCCAGCCCCCAGCACCCCGACCCCCCCGTCTCGCACAGGAGGATGTGGCCGTGGGCGCACGGCTCGCAGCGCCCGCAGGCCACCGACGCCGTCACCAGCACCCGGTCGCCGGCCCGGAAGCCGTGGACCGCGGCGCCGACCTCCTCGATGATGCCGACCGCCTCGTGCCCGAGCGAGTAGCCGGTGGTCGGGCTGAAGCCGTGGCCGTCGTAGATGTGCAGGTCCGAGCCGCAGATGCCGGAGGCGGTGATGCGCACGACGGCGGACTCGTCGTCGACCAGGCCGGCATCGGCGACGTCGGACACCGCGACCTGCTGGGGACCCTCGTACGTCAGCGCCAACACGGGTGGTCACTCCGACGGGATCGCGGTTCGGGCGCTCCTCGGCTGGCGCCTCGGAGATCAGCGGCCGTGCTTGCTGGGTCGCCTCGCCTGGCGGCTCGTCTCTTCACGACAGCAGCTCGACGGCGTCGAGGTCGAGGGCGTGCTGGGCGTGGCGCGAGGCCATGGTGAGGAACATCTGGTCGCCGCGCTCGGTCTGCTCGACGAGCATCGATGCGGCGACGGCCATCACCAGCCCGGCGAAGGTGCTCCGCCGGTGCTCGCGCCAGCAGGTGTCCCAGCTGAAGTCCTCGATGCCGGCGGCCAGCAGGCCGTCGTGGTAGCGCCGCACCAGCTCCTCCTCGACCGGCCGGCGGTCGTCGGGGAGCAGCCCGGCGCCCATCACGTAGGCGACGTCCAGCAGCGCCGGCCCCACCGCGACGGTCTGCCAGTCGACCACGCCGAGGACGTGGCCGTCGTCGGGATCGAGCAGCAGGTTGTCGAGGCGGTAGTCGCCGTGCGTGATGGTGAGCGGCGCGCCGGTCAGGGTGAGGTACGACCCCAGACGGGCGAACAGCTCCTCGCCCAGGGGGAGGACGTGGGGGTCGAGGGCGGCGGCGTAGCGGGTCTTGAACCCCTCCCACAGGTTGGGCAGGAGCATGCCGAGGAAGGCGCGCCCCACCTCGATGTCGCCGTGCAGCCACTCCATCTCGGCGAGGGTGGGGTCGGCCCAGCGGGGGGTGTGGAGGTTCACCAGCTCGTCGATGGCCGAGGCCACCACCGCGGGGGAGCAGCCGGCCAGCTGGTCGCCGGCGAGGGCCGGGGCCATGTCCTCCAGCAGGAGGACGAACGACGCCGTGGCCGGGTCGATGTCGGCATGGAACACCGTCGGGGTGCAGATCGGGAGGTCGGGGGCGAGCTGCTGGTAGAAGCGGACCTCCTTCTCGTAGCTGCGCAGTGAGAGGGCGGTCGCCCGGCTGGTCGGATCGGCCGCCGGGAGCTTGGCCACCACGGTGGTCGGCATCGAGGCGGGCGCCCCCTCGAAGGTGAGGGCGAGCCGCAGGCTGTCGCACATCTGCCCGGTTCCGACCGGGGTGGCGGCGACGGCGGTGACGCGACCGCCGTCGAGGTGGTCGGCCAGGGCGGCGGTCAGCCAGTCGGGCGTGAGCGCCTCGGGGGTGTCGGCGATGGCGATGGTGACGTGACCCACGTCGCATGACTACCAGTTGTCTACGGGCGTTACCAGGACCACGAGGTGCCTGGCACCTCGTGGTCTTCGCCTAGAGCTCGTAGCCGCCCTGGTGGGCGGCGATCAGACGGAGGGCCTCGGCCGACGTGGTGGGGCCGTAGGTCTGGGCCGGCGGGAGGTTGGCCCGGATGTTCTCGATGTCGACCGCGGCGACCTCGCAGACGCTGTCGGGCACCTCGATGCCGTAGAGCCGGGCCGAGGTGAGCCCGAAGATGTCGGCCTTGAGCTCGTCGGTCAGCTCGGGGTAGCCGTGGCGCTCCTGGAGCTCCGGCGAGATCTGGAACGTGCGCAGCGCCTGGATCTGGTCCTGCGGGGTGCCGAACCAGATCGAGTCCGTGCCCCACACGACCCGGTCGGGGCCGACGTGCTTGAGCAGCTTGCCGAGCACGTGGGCGGCGGCGGTGGTGTCGCGCATCAGGAACCACCAGGTGCCGCCCAGCTCGGCGTAGACGTTGGCGCTCGGCTCCACCCCGTTGTCCTCGAGCGTGCGGATCAGGCGGTCGACGCCCTGCGGGTTCGGGTCGTCGGGGTCGTAGGGCCCGACGCCGCCCATCCCGGGCTCGAAGCCCGAGTGGTAGATCACGAAGGAGATGTCGGTGTTGCGGGCCGCGGCGGGACCGATGTCGCTGGGGTCGGCCAGCTCGGGCGTGGTGCCGACGATCGAGCTGATGCCCTTGTGGGTGCAGATGATCGGCGGCCCGATGTCGCGCACGTGGTCGATGAAGCGCTGCCCGATCTGGGGTCGGGCGGGGTCGTGGTCGTCGAAGTAGAAGTGCGAGTCGACCGGGGTCATCGTGTAGATCTTCCAGGCCGCGATCTCGTAGCGGTCCCGGGTGTCGGTCATGGCCAGCAGGTTGGCCTCGAGCTCGCCGTGGTGGGGGTAGGCGCCGCCGTGCATGAGCACCCGGCCGTCGCACCCGAGGCGAGTGGCGACATCGATGGCGTGGACCATGTCGCCTGACTGGAGTCCGGCGAGGGCCTGGGCGGGCAGCGCCGAGAGGATCGCCATCGTCGTGTCGGACCGGACGAACATCTCCCGGAAGTAGGCGTCGACGGTGAAGCACGTGCGGGGATCGCCGTCCTCGGCGCCCTCGGGGCAGGCAGCGTGGGGGAAGGCCGAGGTCCACTCGCCGCCGGGCTGCGACAGGTCCTGGTTCACGTAGTGGGACTGGACGTCGAAGATGAACTCGCCGCCACCGAGCTCCTCCAGGGCGGCGTCGGTGTCGACGGTGGCCTCCTCGGACACGTCGTAGGTGCCGCCCGGCTCCTCACCCCGGCTCTTGGCCTCCTCCTTGGAGCAGGCGGCGAGCATGAAGAAGGTGGCGGCGGCGCCCGTGGCCCCGGTGAGGAAGCGGCGACGGGAGATGCCCAGCCGACGGGCGTTGATGTCGGCCAGCACGTGCGTGCGGCGGATGGCCTCGGCGACCGTCGGCGAGTGGGGGATCGGGACGAACTCGCCGTTCGACACCGGCCCCAGCTTCACCGGCAGCTGCGGGTCTTGCTCGGCCATGTCGACTCCTCCGTGGGGGCGAAATGTGCACCCATCATGCACCTTCTGCCGCCCCGGTGTCGGCGCCGCCCGAGGGTCGCTGTCACCAGGGGACGAGGCCGTCCTGGTCCAGGAACTCGCCCGCCCCGACCTCGCCCCGGCGCAGGGCGGCGGCCACGATCGTGGCCGCGCCCTCCTCGACGGTGCGCGGCGCCTCGTCCTGGTTGATCGGCGTCAGCTCGGTCTGGCAGAAGCCGGGGCACACCGAGGTCACGCTGATGGTGGAGCCGGCCAGCGCCTTGGCCAGCGCGACGGTCACGCCGTTGAGCGCCGTCTTCGAGCTCTGGTAGGCGGGGAGGGCCATGCCGACGTAGGGCGACGACGGGTCCTGCTGGTCGTGGAGCGAGCCCATCCGGCTCGAGACGTTGACCACGCGGCCGGCCGGGCTGAGCCGGAGCAGCGGGAGGAAGGCCTCGAGGACGCGCACGGGGCCCATCACGTTGACGGCGTAGGTCTCGGCGAACAGCGCGAGATCGACCGCCTCGCCCGGGTCGGCCGTCGCCTCGGGGAGGACGCCGGCGTTGTTGACGAGGAGGTCGAGCCGACCGTGGCGGTCCCGCAGCACCGCGGCGGCCGCCGCCACGCTCTCGTCGGAGGTGACATCGAGGGCGATGGCCTCGGTGCGGCCACCGATCGTCGCCGCGGCCGCCTTCCCGGCGGCGATGTCGCGCGAGCCGATGATGGTCGTGACCCCCGCGTCGGAGAGGGCCCGGGCGGTGGCGAGGCCGAGGCCCCGGTTGCCTCCGGTGATCAGAGCGATGGTCGTGTCCATGCCCAGTGAACGCTCCCCGGGCCCGCGATGTGAGGTGTGTCAGGTGGGAACCGAGGCGGTGTAGACGGGGAGATCGAGGAACGTCTTGACGCCGGGGGTGGCGGCGACGACATCGGGGATGCCGTTGACCACGTGCATGGCGGTGGCCAGGCAGCCGGCGTGGTTGTGGTCGCCGAGGTCGGAGCTGAGGCCCAGCTCCAGCTTCAGGTGGGGCTCGCCCTCGACCAGGATCCGGTAGCCCTCGCCCTGCGGCCAGTGCGGCGCGTCGTGGTCGCGCAGGCGGGTGACGTGCTCGACGACCACCCGCTCCTCGCCGTCGACGACACCGATGATCTCGAAGCGC
>DATHEV010000456.1:0-2515 GCA_035318405.1 Iamia sp. | reverse complement strand
CGGTCCCGCTCGGCCAGGACCCGGCCGGCCACCACCGCCCGCTCGTCGTCGCCGGCCGCGGCCTCGGTGACCTCGACGTCGGTGCACGAGGCGACCACCACGGCGTGGCGGCGGGCCAGCACCGGCACGGCGTCGAGCAGGGCCCGCGCCGCGGCGGCGTCGAGCACGTCGGTGAGCACCACGACGAGCGAGCGCTTGGTGCCACCCACGGCCCGGAAGGCCCGCTCGGCGTCGCTGTCGACGGGGCGGGGCTCGACGGCGTGGAGGGCCCGGACCACGTCGTCGCCCGACGCCCGGCGGGGCCGCACCCGGGCCCGCACCTCGTCGTCGTAGGCCACGACGCCGCAGCGGTCGCCGACCACGTCGGCCACGGCGGCCAGGGCAGCGGCGGCGTCGACGGCCACGTCGAGACGGGTGCGGTCGGGCGGCTGGCCGGCGATGCCGGGCACGGGCGCGGCCATGAGCCGGCCGCAGTCGACGAGGGCGACCACGTCGCGCTCGGTGTCCTCCCGGTACTGGTTGGTCATGAGCCGGCCGTGGCGGACCGTGGCCGACCAGTTGACGTGGCGGATGTCGTCGTCGGGCTGGTGCTCGCGGACCTGGTCGAAGTCGGTGCCGAGACCGATCGCCCCCCGGCGCCGCAGGCCGGGGTCGCGGAAGCGGGCCTGGCGGACGGCGGTGGCCAGCCGGCGGGCGGCGGGCAGATCGGGGTGGACCTCGACCTCGTGGGCGCCGGCGTGGTCGCGGTCCCAGCGCCCGAGCCCCAGCGGTCCGGTGACCCGCACGGCGACGGGCGGCAGCACGTGGTGGCCGCGGCGGCGGGCGACGATCGTGGCCTCGAGCCCGCTGGCGCCGGTGCCCGGCTCGACATCGATGTCGGGCACACGCGGCTGGCGGACCTCGACCCGGCGGGCGCCGGCATCGGTCACGGTGACGAGCAGCGCCGCGGGCACGCCCCGGGCCAGCCGGCTGGGGACGCTCCGCTCGACGGTGACCGGGGCCCGGGCGGCCAGCGCGTCGACGACCGTGGCCACCGCCAGCGCGGCGGCACCCAGCACGACGAGCGGCCACGCCACGACCAGCAGGCTCAGCGCCAGCACCACGGCGACGGCCACCGCCCGCGGCGACGGCGACACCCTCAGTTCCCCCCTGCGTCACGGCGCCACCGCGGGACGGTCGGCATCAGCGGGGGACGGGGACGGCGGCGATGGCGGCGGCGACGGCGTCGTCGGGGCGGAACCGCTCGAGCTCGGCCTCGGCCCGCAGGACCAGGCGGTGGCGGAGGACGGCGGGGGCCACACCGACGACGTCGTCGGGGCTGACGTAGGCCCGGCCGGCCAGCCGGGCCGCGGCGCGGGAGGCGGCGAGGAGGTGGACGGCGGCCCGGGGGCTGGCGCCGACCTCGACGGCGGGCAGCCGCCGGGTGGTCCGGACGATCGCCAGCAGGTAGTCGGCCACCTCGGCGGTGACCGTGGTGGCGTCGACCTCGGCCTTCAGGGCGGCGGTGAGGTCGGCCACGGCGCCGGCCGTCTCCCCTCCGGCGTCGGCCGTGACGATGGGCCGGACCTCGCCCAGCGCGATGGGCGCCAGCCCCGAGCGGCGCAGGTCGAGCATGGCCCGCTCGACGTCCTCGGCCGGGTAGCCGACGTCGACCTTGACCAGGAAGCGGTCGAGCTGGGCCTCGGGCAGCGGGTACGTGCCCTCGTACTCGATGGGGTTCTGGGTGGCGACGACGAGGAACGGCGCCGCCAGCCGGCGGGAGGTGCCGTCCACCGTGACCTGGCCCTCGACCATCGCCTCCAGCAGCGCCGACTGCGTCTTGGGCGGGGTCCGGTTGATCTCGTCGGCCAGCAGCACGTTGGTGAAGACCGGGCCGGGGCGGAAGGCGAGCTCGCCGTCGCGCATGGTCATGGTGCCGGTGAGGTCCGACGGGAGCATGTCGGGCGTGAACTGGACCCGGCGGAAGCGGGCGCCGAGGGCGCGGGCGGCGGCGTCGGCGACGAGGGTCTTGGCCGTGCCGGGCACGCCCTCGAGCAGGACGTGCCCGCCGACGGCGAGGGCGATGACGAAGGCGTCGAGCACGTGATCGGCCCCCACCACGACGGGCGCGACGGCCGCGCCCAGCCGGGCCCGGGTGTCGGCCACCACCCCCGCGGGCGGGGCGGTCTCGGGCGTGGGATCGGTCACGGGTCTCCTCCGGGGTGCGGGCGGTGCGGGGACGGGCCTTGCGATGGCGGCGGTTGCGGCGGGACCGGGCTCTGCTCGGTGCGAGCGAGGGCGGCGGCCAGGGCATCGACGTAGGCCCGGCGGGGCGGGGGCAGCGAGCGGTCGGTGGCCTCGGGCGGGCCGAGCCGCTGGCCGACCGACCAGAAGCCGAGCAGCGTGGCCACGATCAGCCCGATCGCCGCCGCCCGCCACCGGCCGGGGATGGCGCCGATGCCGCGGGCGGCGCCGTAGCCGTGCTCGGCCTCGGCGAAGGCCACCGGTCCTTGGCCGGCCAGGACGACCGCCAGGG
>DATHEV010000455.1:0-2095 GCA_035318405.1 Iamia sp. | reverse complement strand
CTGGTCGGCCACCGACTCGAGGGCGTCCTCGGTGAACTCGAGCTCGACACCGTCGAGGTCGAAAAGCCGCTCGTACTGCTTGACCAGGGCGTTGCGCGGCTCGGTGAGGATGCGCACCAGCGCCTCCTGGTCGAGGTTGCGCACGTTCGTGATCACCGGCACCCGGCCCACGAACTCGGGGATCATGCCGAACTTCAGCAGGTCCTCGGGCAGCACCTCGCCGAACACGTCCGCGTTGTCGCGGTCCGCCTTGGAGTGCAGGGTCGCGCCGAAGCCGACACCCTTGCGCCCGATCCGGCCCTCGATGATCTTCTCCAGCCCGGAGAAGGCGCCACCGACGATGAACAGCACGTTGGTGGTGTCGATCTGGATGAACTCCTGGTGCGGGTGCTTGCGACCACCCTGCGGCGGCACCGACGCCGTGGTGCCCTCGAGGATCTTCAGCAACGCCTGCTGCACGCCCTCGCCGGAGACGTCCCGGGTGATCGACGGGTTCTCGCTCTTGCGGGCGATCTTGTCGACCTCGTCGATGTAGATGATGCCGGTCTCGGCCTTCTTGACGTCGTAGTCGGCCGCCTGGATCAGCTTGAGCAGGATGTTCTCGACGTCCTCACCGACGTAGCCGGCCTCCGTCAGCGCGGTGGCGTCGGCGATCGCAAACGGGACGTTGAGCATCCGGGCCAGTGTCTGGGCCAGGTGCGTCTTGCCGCAGCCGGTCGGCCCGATCAACAGGATGTTCGACTTGGCGAGCTCGACGTGGTCGTCCCGGCCGGGCTTGCCGGACTCCCCCGCCTGGACCCGCTTGTAGTGGTTGTAGACCGCCACCGCGAGAGCCTTCTTCGCCACGTCCTGGCCGATCACGTACGAGTCCAGGAACTCGCAGATCTCGACCGGCTTGGGCAGCTCGTCCCACTTGAGGTCGGAGCTCTCGGAGAGCTCCTCCTCGATGATCTCGTTGCAGAGGTCGATGCACTCGTCGCAGATGTAGACACCCGGGCCAGCAATCAGCTTCTTGACCTGCTTCTGGCTCTTCCCGCAGAAGGAGCACTTGAGCAGGTCACCACCGTCACCGATGCGCGCCACGCGTAAGCCTCTCCCTCTGCCAGCCCGGTCTTTCGACCGGGTCGAATGTGCCTTGACGGTACCCCGGCGGCGCCGTCGGCGCCTCTATTCCGGGCCTTCCTCGCTCGGACGGGCGCGTCGCCCCTCAGGCGGCTGGCGGCCGACCGAGGGGCTCGTCCCTAGCCGCCTCGGGTGGTCAGGACCCGGTCGATCAGGCCGTACTCCAGGGCCTCCTCGGCGGTGAGGATCTTGTCCCGCTCGATGTCCTTGCCCACCTGCTCGAGGGTGCGGTTGCTGTGGTCGGCCAGCATTTGCTCCAGCAACGACCGCATCCGCATCACCTCGCGGGCCTGGATCTCGACGTCCGAGGCCTGGCCGCCGCCCTCGGTGGAGGGCTGGTGGATGAGGATCCGCGAGTTCTGCAGGGCGAAGCGCTTGCCCGGCGTACCGGCCGCCAGGATGATCGCCGCGGCCGAGGCCGCCTGCCCCAGGCAGGTGGTCTGGATGTCGGGGCGGACGAACTTCATCGTGTCGTAGATCGCCGTCAGCGCGGTGAACGAGCCGCCTGGTGAGTTGATGTAGATCGAGATGTCGCGGTCCGGGTCGTCGGACTCCAGCGTCAGCAGCTGGGCCATCACGTCGTTGGCGGACACGTCGTCGATCTGGGTGCCGAGGAAGATGATGCGCTCCTCGAACAGCTTGTTGTACGGGTCCTGGCGCTTGAACCCGTACGACGTGCGCTCCTCGTAGACCGGGAGCACGTAGCGGGAGCTCGGCTGGTACAGGTTGCTCATCTGGGCTCGGTCTCCTCGCGGGGCGCCGGGGGTGGTGAGGTCGTGGTTCATGCGGTGCCTCCCGATCCAGCGACCTGGCCGGCGTTCGAGACGACCTGGTCGACCATGCCGTAGTCCTGCGCCTGCTCGGCGGTGAACCAGCGGTCCCGGTCGGAGTCGGCCTCGATGACCTCGATCGTCTGACCCGTGTGCTGCGCGATCAGCTCGGCCATCTTGGCCTTGGTGTAGAGCATCTGCTC
>DATHEV010000454.1:0-4518 GCA_035318405.1 Iamia sp. | reverse complement strand
CCCGAGCCCCCGGACCCGCCACTCGCCCCGGACCCGCCGCTGGCGGTGCGCCCGCTGGCCGGGCGGCGCACGGGCGCCAGGTCGGACGGCGGCTCGTCCTCGAACGGAGGAGGGTCGTCGAAGGGTGGGGCGTCGGTCATCGCAGGCGAGGCTCAAGGGGTCGGAGGAAGCCCGCCGGAGCGGGCCCAGAGGCGAAGATGGGGGTCGGGCGCGCCACGTCGAACACGGACCCAGACCTCCGGGCCGTTCCCCTCCGCGCCGCGCTCCCGGCGTGCTGCCACCCTCGCCCATGGCGGCTGTGGATCGTAAGACCCGCTGCCTGTGGAACGGGGTGTGGACGAGGTGGCCGGGCTGTGGACGGGAGGAGGCCGCCGGGTGGCGCTCCGGCGCGCGAGGGGCCGACCCGCGCCGGGCCGGCCCCTCGTCTGACGTTCGGTGTGCCGTGCGGTCCGGGCCAGGCCGGACCGCCGGGTCATCAGGCCCCCACGACCTCGATGTGGACGGGGAACTGGACCGCCGGGTGGAGCCGGGCGGTGAGCTGGTGCTCGCCCGTCTCCTTGATCGGCTCGTCGAGGACGAGGCGACGGCGGTCGATGACGATGCCGGTCTGGATCTCGATCGCCTCGGCGATCTCGGTGGTGCCGACGGACCCGAACAGGCGTCCCTCGGTGCCGGCCTTGGCCGTCACCGTGACGGTGGTGGGCACGAGGACCTTGGCGATCTCCTCGGCCCCGGCCCGATCGGAGGCGTCCTTGACGGCCCGCCGCTTGCGCATGCCAGCGGCCTGGCCCTCGGCGCCCCCGGTGGCCTTGACGGCCAGACCGGCGGGGAGGAGGAGGTTGCGGGCGTGGCCGTCGGCCACCTCCACCACCTCGCCCTTGGTGCCGACGCCATCGACGTCGGCATGGAGCACGATGCGCATCAGGCCTCGACCTCCTCGATCGCCAGCTCGTCGGCCAGCGTGGCCTCGTCGCCCTCGTCCTCACGCCCGGTGGGGGGCGGCGCGGTCGGGCGCGGCATCGGGCCGTCGGGACGCAGGCCCCGCTCGCCCCGCTCGCCCCGGTCGCGGCCACCGCCGCCCCGCTGCTGGGTGATGCGGTTGGTGTAGGGCAGCAGCGCCATCTCGCGGGCGTTCTTGATCGCCATGGCGACCTCCCGCTGCTGCTGAGCGCTGTTGCCGGTGACGCGGCGGGCGCGGATCTTGGCCCGGTCGGACATGAACCGCTTGAGCAGGTTCACATCCTTGTAGTCGACGTAGTCGACCTTCTCCTGGTTGAGGACGCTGACCTTCTTCTTGCCGCGTCGGGCGGTGTCCTTCTTGTTGCCCCGCTTGGGCTTCTGCTGTGCCATCAGAACGGCTCCTCGTCCATGTCGTTTCCTCCGCCGCCGGAGCTACCGCCCCGGTTGCCGCCACCGCTGTTGCCACTGCCACTGCCACTGCCACTGCTGCCTTCGTCGCGAAAGCTGCCGCCACCGCCGCCACCGCCGCCGTAGCTCCCGCCACCGCCACCGCCACCGGAGGCACCGTCGGTGCGCTCGTTCTTGGTGACCTGGGCCGTGGCCCAGCGCAGGCTGGGGGCGATCTCGTCGGCCACCACCTCGACCTTGGAGCGCTTGTCGCCGTTGTCGGTCTCCCACGAGCGCTGCTCGAGGCGACCGCTGACGACGACGCGCGTCCCGCGCCCGAGGGACTCGGACACGTTCTCGGCCATCTGGGCCCAGCACTTGACGTCGAAGAAGGAGACCTGCTCCTCCCACTCGTTGGTCTGGCGGTTCTGCCAGCGGCGGTTCACGGCGAGGCCGAAGGTGGCCACGGCCTGGCCGCTGGGGGTGAAGCGGAGCTCGGGATCACGGGTGATGTTGCCCGTGAGGGTCACGCTGTTGTCGTTTGCCATCGGGGTACCTCCGGCCTAGGCCTCGGCCGCGGCTGCGGCCGGGGCGGGCTGCTCGCCGAGGAGGCCACGCTTGGCCGCCTCTCGGTCGGGCAGGCGGATGAGCTTGTGGCGGACGACCTCGTCCGCAAGCCGCAGTGTGTTCTCGAGCCGGTCGAGCGCACCGGGCTCGGCCAGGATCTCGAGCACCACGTAGAAGCCGGTGCTCTTGTGGTCGATCTCGTACGCAAAGCGCCGAGTCCCCCACTTGTCGGTCGTGACGGTCTCGCCGTCGGCCTCGGTGATCTGCGCGTGGATCCGGTTGATCCCCTGCTGCACCGTGGACTCATCAAGATCACCGTTGAAGATGACCATCAGCTCGTACGCTCGCATGGCGAGTCAGCACCTCCCTGTGGACCCGGGGCTACCGGGGCGCCGGTCGGTCCGGCGCAGGGTTCGTTTGGAACCGTGCGATGCTAAGGGGTCGCACCGCCAGAAGCGAAAGCCGGTCATGCCGCCCACCCTACGGAGGGGGTGTGACAGCGAAGGTCGCGACGGTCAGTCGGACGGGGTGAGGGGTGGGCAGGGGCCGGTGGGCTCGAGGCGAGCGGTGGAGTCCTGCTCGAGGGCCAGGGGGGCGAGGTCGCCCTGCTCGACCTCCAGGGCCATCCGGTAGGGACCGTCGGCCGGATAGCTCGGGCAGCGGGCGGTGCCCGGCGGGCACGGGTCCATGTCGGCGGTGCTGACCACGGCGCCGTCGGCGTCGAGGTAGGCGATCGACAGCGGCAGGACGGTGTCCTTCATCCAGAACCCGCCGTCGGAGTCATCCGGGAACCGGAACAGCATCCCGTCGTAGCCGCCCAGGTCGGTGACCTCCATCAGCCCCCGCTGGCGCTGGGCCGGCGTCTCGGCCACGAGGACGCACAGCACGATGGGCTCGCCGTCGGGGCCCTCGACGATGCGGACCTCGATCTCGCCGAACCCGGGGATCGGCGTGCGTCCCTCGGCGAAGGGCCCGGTGACCGGCGGCAGGCCGTTCCCCTCACCCGAGTCCGACCCACCGGCGGTGGCCGTCGACGTCGACGTGGTGGTGGGCGAGCCGGCGTCGTCGTCGCCCCCACAGGCAGCCAGGAGCACGCCGACGAGAAGGGCCCACGTCGCGACGCGACGCCGCCGAGATGTCATCGGCCCATCGTGCCAGCCCCCGGGGGGACCGGCGGGGTCAGCCCTCGGCGCCGTAGAGGCCGAGGGTCTCGGCGACCGCGGCAGAGAGGTGGTAGCTCTCGTCGGGCCCGGGGAAGGCACCGGTGCGGACGTCGTCGGCGAAGCGGCCGATGGCGGCGGCCGAGTCGGCCCCGACCTCGGCGTAGCGACGCACGAACTTCGGCGCCATGCGGTCCTCGATGCCGAGCACGTCGTGGTACACGAGCACCTGGCCGTCGCAGTGGGGCCCGGCCCCGATGCCGATGGTGGGGACGTCGATGGCGTCGGTGACCATCCGGCCGACCTCGTCGGGGATGCCCTCGAGCACGACGGCGAAGGCGCCGGCGTGGGCCAGGGCCTTGGCCGCGCCGACCAGCTGCGTGGCGGCCTCGCTGGTGCGGCCCTGGACCTTGAACCCGCCCATGGCGTGGACCGACTGGGGGGTGAGGCCGATGTGACCCATCACCGGGATCTCGGCGTCGACCAGCGCCTCGACCATGGGCAGGCGCTTGCGGCCGCCCTCGAGCTTGACCGCACCGGCGCCGGCCTTGATCAGCTTGGCCGCGTTGCGGACCGTGTCGGCCCGGTCGACGTGATAGCTCATCCACGGCAGGTCGCCGACCACGAGGGCCGAGGGCTTGGCCCGGGCCACCGCCGCGGTGTGGTGGGCCATGTCGTCGATGGTGACCTGGAGGGTGTCGTCGTAGCCCAGCACCACCATGGCCAGGCTGTCGCCGACCAGGATCATGTCGACGCCGCCGGCGTCGGCGATGCGGGCACCCGGTGCGTCGTAGGCCGTGACCATGACGAGCGGGTCGGCGCCGTCGCGCACCTTCTTGGCGCGGATGGCAGGGGCCGTGATCGGGCGACGGCGAGTGCCGTCACCAGCGGTGGGGGCCATGGGCATCTCCTCGGTTCCGTCCAGCGCCATGTGGCTGCCAGCGGTCGACCGCAGCGTATCGGCCACCCGCGCCATCACGCCAAGCGGGGCCCACACGGTCCGCGACGCCGTAGCGTCACCCGGATGGAAACCGGCTCCTGCGACTCCTGCGGCGAGGTCGACTGCGACGACCTGATCGCCCTGCACCGGCTCTACGTCACGCCCGAGGCATGGGACGCCGAGGGCTCGGTGACGAGGGTGGCCGACGTCGAGCGCTGGTGCGCGGCGTGCCGGGCCAACTACCCCCACGTCCCCGTCGGCGTCGAGCTCGAGGGCGAGACGCCTGACAACGAGACCGCCGACAGCGAGACCGAGACCGACGGGTCCTGAGGACGCCTACCCGTCGGGGGGGACGGCCGGGACGGTCGGCTCGGTGGGGACGACGGAGTCGGTCGGGGTGGGCTCGGTCTCCGGGGTCGAGGCGGTGACCGTCGGGTCGGTCGGGTCGGTGGTCGGTGCCGTGTCGGTGACGCCGCCGGCCCCGGGGTCGGTGGGCACCGTGGT
>DATHEV010000453.1:0-5316 GCA_035318405.1 Iamia sp. | reverse complement strand
TCCCCGCCGCGGTGATCGACCGGCCCAAGGGCTACTTCCCGGTGCCGGCGCTGACCCACCTCCAGGGCCCCTACCTGGACATGGTGCGCGAGGCCCTCCACGCCCCGGCGGCCAAGGAGCGGGGCCTGTTCCGGCCCGAGGCCGTCGACGCCCTGCTGGCCGACCCCAAGGGCCGGCTCACCCCGCTGCGGGGCAACGAGCTGTGGCAGATCGGCCTGCTGGAGCTGTGGCTCCAGGGCCACGGCATCACCGGTCCCGCGGCGTGACGCGGTCCGACGTGTCCAACACCGGCGAGCAGCCGGCGATCGAGGTCGATCACGCCGTGGCCGACGCCGACCCCACGTGGTCGAACGCCGCCGCTGGCCCCCCTGATGAGGAGCTGCCCGCCGCCGACCCCGGCGGCCCGCCCGTGGGGGCGCGCCGTCCCGTCGAGGACGGCTGGGGCCACGCCGAGGCCATCACCACCACCTCGTGGGACACCCCGCCGGCCCACATCAAGGAGGCGATGGACGCCGACGTGGTCCTCGACATGGGGTGGGGCCGCCTCGTCTTCGGCCAGACGTTCTCGGACCACGACCGCATCGCCGAGGTGCTCGGCCGGGAGGCCGCCGGCCGGCGCGACATCTGCCTCTACCCGCGGGACCCGCACGTGCTGGTGGCCCAGCACCCCCACGAGCTGTTCATCGATCCCAGCTACACCTACCGGCTCCGCTTCAGCCGCGACCGGGGCGTGCGCAACGACGCCCCCGGCGTGGCCGTCCGCCCCATCACCGGCGTGGCCGACGCCGAGGCCGTCAACCGGACCTACGTCCGCTGCGGGATGGTGCCGGCCCCGGTCGACCTGATCTGGCGCAACCACGCCGAGACCCGCCACGTCCTCTACCTCGTCGCCGTCCGCCCCGACTCGGGCGAGGTCCTGGGCACGGTCACCGGCGTCGACCACCACCGCCTGTTCTCCGACCCCGAGCTGGGCTCCAGCCTGTGGTGCCTGGCCGTCGATCCCGGCTGCTCGGTGCCCGGCGTCGGGGCCGCCCTGGTCGGGGCGCTCGCCGACGTGATGCGCGATCGGGGGCGGGCCTACATGGACCTCTCCGTCGTCCACGACAACGCCGCCGCCATCGCCCTCTACGAGAAGCTGGGCTTCGACCGGGTGCCCGTCTACGGCGTCAAGCGCAAGAACGCCATCAACGAGCCGCTCTTCACCGGGGCGCCCGAGACGATCGACGACCTCAACCCCTACGCCCGGATCATCGCCGACGAGGCCATGCGCCGGGGGATCCGGGTCGACGTGCTCGACGCCGAGGCGGGCGAGCTGCGCCTCACCCACGGCGCCCGCAGCGTCGTCACCCGCGAGTCGCTGTCCGAGCTGACCTCGGCCGTGGCCATGAGCCGGTGCGACGACAAGCGGCTGACCCGGCGCATCGTCTCCGAGGCCGGCATCACCGTGCCCCGGGGCCGGCTGGCCACCTTCGACGGGGGCGACGCCGCCTTCCTCGACGACGTCGGCGACGTGGTGGTCAAGCCGGTGCGGGGCGAGCAGGGCCTCGGCATCACCGTCGGCGTCGAGGGCCACGAGGCGCTGGAGACCGCCCTGGACCGGGCCCGCGAGCACTGCCCCGACGTGCTGATCGAGGAGCGGGCGCCCGGCGACGACCTCCGCCTCGTCGTCATCGACGGCCAGGTCGTGGCCGCCGCCGTCCGCCGCCCGGCCGAGGTGCTCGGCACCGGCGAGCACACCGTCCGCGACCTGGTCGTGGCCCAGAGCCGGCGTCGCTCGGCGGGCACCGGCGGCGAGGCCCAGATCCCGCTCGACGAGCTCACCGAGGCCACCGTCGGCGAGGCCGGCTGGTCGCTCGACGACGTCCTCCCCGAGGGCACCCGCCTGCGGGTCCGGCGCACCGCCAACCTCCACACCGGCGGCACCATCCACGACGTCACCGCCGAGGTCCACCCGGACCTGCGCCAGGTCGCGGTGGTGGCGGCCGAGGCCATCGGCATCCCCGTCACCGGCATCGACCTGCTGGTGCCCGACGTGACCGCACCCGAGTACGTCTTCATCGAGGCCAACGAGCGTCCCGGGCTGGCCAACCACGAGCCCCAGCCCACCGCTGCCGCCTTCGTCGACCTGCTCTTCCCCACCAGCCCCGGCCTCCCCCGGGCCTGGACCCCCGAAGGACCCGCACCCTCATGACCGACGTGCCCTCGACTCCTGCCGTCGAGGCCCTGCCCTTCGACGAGAAGTGGACCCTCGACCTCCTGCTGGAGCTGCTGCGCACGCCCAGCCCCTCGGGTCGCACCGATGCGGTGATGCAGCTGGTCGGCGACGTCCTCACCGACCTCGGGCTCGAGTTCTCGCTCACCCGGCGGGGGTCGCTGCTGGCCGAGCTGCCGGGCCGGTCGACCGGGATCGACCGGGCCCTCGTGGTCCACGCCGACACGATCGGGTGCATGGTCCGGGCGCTCAAGGACAACGGCCGCCTGGAGGTCATCCAGGTGGGCACCTTCAGCGCCCGCTTCGCCGAAGGCGCCCGGGTCAAGATCCTGGGCGACGACCACAGCCGCACCTACACCGGCACCATCATGCCGCTGAAGGCCAGCGGCCACGCCTTCGGCGACGAGGTCGACACCCAGGGCATCGGGTGGGAGCACGTTGAGGTCCGGGTCGACGAGGAGGTCGACGACCAGGCCGGGCTCGAGGCCCTCGGCATCCAGGTCGGCGACTTCGTGGCCCTCGACGCCACCCCCGAGATCACCCCGTCGGGCTTCATCGTCAGCCGCCACCTCGACGGCAAGGCCGGGGTCGCCGCCGCCCTGGGTGCGGCGCGGGCCGTCATGGCCGGGGCCATCGAGCTGCCGCACCGGGCGTCCCTGCTGGTCACGATCGCCGAGGAGATCGGCCAAGGCGCCAGCCACGGGCTCGACGCCGACGTGGCCGAGATGATCTCGGTCGACAACGCCGTGTGCGCCCCGGGCCAGCACTCGATCGAGGACGGCGTCACCATCCCGATGGCCGACATGACCGGGCCCTTCGACTACCACCTCACCCGGCGGCTGTGCCGGCTGTGCGAGGACCACGACATCCCCTTCGCCCGCGACATCTTCAAGTGGTACCGGTCCGACGTGGCCGCCGCCCTGGAGGCCGGAGCCGGCACGCGGGCGGCCCTGGTGGCCTTCGGCCTCGACGGCAGCCACGGCTGGGAGCGCACCCACGTCCGCTCGATCGAGGCCGTGTCCGACCTCCTCACCGTCTGGCTCCAGACCCCCCTCACCTTCGCCCGCTGGGACGCCACCCCCACCGGCGCCCTCGAGGACTTCCCGTCCAGCCGCCAGCCCGCCCCCACCGAAGCCTGGGGCAAGATCGAGTAGCCCGACTAGTCAGTCCGTCGTGAAGAAGTGTGGTCGAGATCGGACCTCCTCGGCCACGACATCGAAGAGCGGTAGGAGCTTTGGATACCGGCGGGCGATCTTGGCGCGTGCCTTCGCCTCGGTGGCCAGGTAGCTCGAGTGGTCCGGCCGCAATGGGTGGCGGTCGAGCTCCAGGATCGTGAGGTAGGGAACGATCTTGTCCATGCCGTACACGTATCGGCTCTCGGCGTCCTCGAAGCGAAGGTACGCGGCCAGGAGCGAGGTGATCCGATCGGACACGACGTCGAACCGCCGTTGCAGCTCGGCCGTCGCCAACGAGTCGACGACCTCCTTCTGCTCGGCCGTGTAGATGGGTTCGTACACGGGGTTGTCACCCGTGAGGGTCTCAGCCAGGTCGTGGACGATGGCATAGAGCGCGACGAGCCCGGTGTCGAGCTCGCTATCCACGTGCTCTGCGAGGGCTGCAGCCGCAAGCGCGAGGAGGAACGAGTGCTCCGCGTCGTTCTCCCTCCGGAGCCCAGTCGACGTGAGAGTCTCTCCGTGGCGGTCGATCATGTTGAGCGGCAGGCAGAGCTCGCGGACGCAGAGCTGTGCCCTCCTGAGCAGCAGGCGCGACTCGGTGTCATCGGAACCGAGCGATGCCGCGACCTCCGTCACGACGAGCGAGACATCAGGGGAAGGAGGCCGAGCATCACGGCACCGGTGCCGGCCAGTGCGAGCCGCCACCCCGTCGGGAGATCCTGGCCGATGATGCCGGGCGCGGCGACGAACGTGGCTCCCGCCGCACCGAGGCAGAACCGCGTCAGGGCGTCACGGCGCGACGGTCTGATCCGCAGCGGAACCTTGAGGTGGGGAGTCGCGACGTGGGTTCCGGACCCTTCGACATCGAGCGCGATGTCGGTCTCCACGACGCCCTTGGCGGGAAGGACCTCGAAGCCGATCCGCTCTTGGTCGTAGCGTGTGTCGAGGCGGATCGACACAGGCGTGAGCCAGCGCAGCGACGCCTCGTCCCCGATGAACCTGAGCACCGTCGATGGATCGTCCAGGCTGCCGGAGTAGTAGCTGAACGAGATGTTGTACTGCCCTTGAGTCACCTCGTAGCAACCATCAGCCATCCTCACTGGGCTACGGGCTGGATCACGCAGCGTCACCCCTTCCACGCGGATGAAGCGGGACGTTCTGAACGTCGGGTGCAGCGACAGGAGGCGCACGATCTCTATCCAGCCTTCCGCTGCCTCCACGGTGCGGCTTGAGTCGGCCATCGAGATCCATCGGTCGTGGACGGGCAGCACTCTCTCCGATGCCTTCGCCAGCTTGTCCAGTTCGGTCGCCGTTGCTGAGGCCAGCTCGTCCAACGAGGTCAGGTGCCCGATTATCTTCGGGTAGTCCCGCACCTCGAAGTCAAAGATCAGGAAGTCAGAGATGCGCTCAATGGTACGAATGGCCACCTTGCGCACGGGAACGATGATCTCGGGACATGCGGCGCTCGCCACGCTGCGAAAGCAGACAAGCGCCTCCGAGACATCGACCGGACGCGCTGAGCCCGATTGATCGATCTTGTAGCGCAGCGCCTCCGGCAAGTAACGGTCCTCATACCGGAATCGGTGTCGCGTACCGGTGGGAGCGGCGAGGACGGCGAGGATGTCGTCTCGATAGCGCGGTCGGGAATCGGATGAGAACAGTGTCAGTGGCGAATCCGTCACCCGTCACCATCGCTGGGAGTTGCCGAGTCCTTCTCCGGCGTGGCGAGCACGTCCATCCGCCTCATGAGCTCGTCGAGGCGTTGGCGAAGGCTCTGCTTGGCATCGACGAACGAGACAGAGCGACGTGCCTTCGCCTCATAGTGGATCCCTCTGCCTTCAAGGCTTGGCGCCGGTTCGAAAATGACCGAGTCCGCGGTGGGTCCGGCTTGGTCAGCAGTGAGGTCCACGATGAGTGTCGCGATGTTGT
>DATHEV010000452.1:0-3877 GCA_035318405.1 Iamia sp. | reverse complement strand
CCTGGTGCGCTTCGCCCCGAGCGCCATCCGGGACGCCGCGCTCGCCCTCCACCGGGCCGAGACGGCCAACACCGAGGCGTCGACGGCCACGACCGGGCTGGCGCTCGGCGACGCCGTGATCGGCTGGGCCGACGTGGGCGGGTACGACCAGGAGAGCCGGTGGGACGCCAGCTGCGCCGCCGTCCTCGGGGTCGGGCTCGACGCCGCCGGCGACCGGCCCGTGGCCACCCTGTCCGGCGGCGAGCGCAAGCGGCTGGTGCTGGAGTCGCTCCTGGCCAGCGACGCCGACGTCCTCCTGCTCGACGAGCCCGACAACTTCCTCGACATCCCCGGCAAGCGCTGGCTCGAGCGCCGGCTGCGGGCCACGCCCAAGACGGTGCTGGTCGTCAGCCACGACCGCGAGCTGCTGGCCAACGCGGCCGACGCCGTGGTCACCGTCGAGGGCCACGGGGCCTGGACCCACGCCGGCGGCTGGGCCACCTACGCCGCCGCCCGCGAGGCCCGCCACGCGGCGCTGGGCGACGCCCGGGCGCGCTGGAAGGCCGAGGAGCGCCGGCTGTTCCACAACTACAAGGAGCTGAAGCAGCGGGCCTCGATCAGCGACGGCAACGCCAAGAAGGCCGACGCCGCCGAGCACCGCTGGGAGCGCTGGGTCGAGGCCGGCCCGCCCCCGCCGCCGCCCAAGGACAAGACGGTGCGCATGAAGCTCGACGGGGCCGACAGTGGGCGCATCGCCCTGCGCTGCGAGCAGCTCGAGATCTCGGGGCTGACCGATCCGTTCGACCTCGAGGTCCACCTGGGCGACCGCGTCGCCGTCCTCGGTCCCAACGGCACCGGCAAGTCCCACCTCCTCCGCCTGCTGGCCGGCGACGCGACCGTCGACCACGAGGGCGCGTACCGCCTCGGTGCCCGCGTCGTCGCCGGCCTGTTCCACCAGACCGACGAGGTGGCCGCCTTCGCCGGACGCACACCGCTCGAGGTGCTGGCCGCCCGGCACGACGTGGTGGAGGGGCCGGGCATGTCCGCCCTCGGCCGCTACGGCCTGGCCGAGTGCGCCCGTCGTCCGGTGACGACCCTGTCGGGCGGCCAGAAGGCCCGGCTCCAGGTCCTGTCGCTCGAGCTGAGCGGTGTGAACCTGCTGCTGCTCGACGAGCCCACCGACAACCTCGACCTGGGCTCGGCCGAGGCCCTCGACGCCGCCCTCGGCGGCTTCGTCGGCACCGTCGTGGCCGTCACCCACGACCGCTGGTTCCTGCGCGCATTCGACCGCTTCGTGATCCTGGAGGACGACTGCTCGGTGGTCGAGGCCCTCGATCGCGACGCCGCCCTCCACCGGATCACCGGCGACGACGCCTACCCCACCACCAAGGCGGCCCTGGTCCCCCTCAGCTAGGCGGGCGACCCGCTGGACCCTTACAAGCCGGGAGTTCTGATGTTCCGCTTGACGCGCTCGGGCGTGATCCTGCGGAAGATCTGGTCGTACATCAGCACCACGGCGACGAAGGTGATGGCCAGTCCCCCGTCGGCCGGGCCGTGGAGCAGATCGAGGAGGTAGGTGTCGGCGCCGCCGAACCCGGAGGTGAGCGTGATCTCGGCGACGACGACCCCGCCGCCCATGGTGACCAGTCGCGGCGCGCCCCGGCGGCGCCCGATCGCCTGGTCCTGGATGCCGAGCGGGACGTCGATCCCGAGGACGTTGATCAACCAGGGCCGGTGCGTCGCCCCCGGGGCCTGGGCCCACGCCACCGGCTGCATGTCGGGTCCGAGGACCACGTACCCCCAAGGTGCGATCGGGCCCCAGCCGGCCGCCGCCACGGTCGCGTCCACCAGCTGGCGGTCCTTGGTCAGGCGGAGGACGGCGCCGCCGGCCGCGTCGTAGACGTCGAGGGTCTCGGCCCGCTCCCCCAGATGGCTGCCGTCGGCCGGCGCCCGCTCGACGGCTGTGCCCAGCGGCTCCCCGCCGGGATCGCTGAACACGTACGCCGTCCCGCCCACCGCACGGGGTCGCTGCAGGGCGACCACCATCCGGGCCCGGCCCACCGGCGAGGGCGCCCCGGAGGCGACTGGCGGGGGCGTCGTGACGGGAGCCGGCGCGGGTGCGGCGACCGGCGCCGGGGCCGCGACCGGGGCCGCGACCGGCGCCGGGATGCCGCGGGGGTGCTCGGCCCGCGTGTCCTCGGTCCAGCGGTCGCCGTCCCACCACCGCACGCCCGAGCCCCCGTGGGGGTCGGGATACCAGTCAGCCTTCGCACCGCTCGCGTCGCCCATGCGGGCCAGGCTCGCACCTGCCGCGTGTTCCCGGCGAAGGGGTGCCCCCACCCGGTGTTGGGGTCGGCTAGTTGAAGCCCTTGTTGTCCTGCTTGAGGGCGGTGTCGATGCTGAGGGCGGCGGCCACGACCATCGAGCGGAGGGGGTCGTCGAGCTGCCGGTGGATGGTGACGACGTAGTTGTCGGCCGTGGTGAACATGGCCTTGGCGAAGCCCTCCCACGTCTTGGTGATCCGGGCCACCTCGGTGTCGGTGTGGTCCTTGATCGAGAAGTTCCACGCCCGCCAGTTCTCGGCGTTGAGCGAGCCGACGGTGTAGCCCCCGGAGCTGAGCCCGAACCGGATCTTGCCGAAGACGTTCTCCTGGGTGATCTCGCCGATGGGCTGGCCGTCGCCCCGCTCGATCTGGAACTTGGACTTGAAGACCTTGGCCGGCCGGGTGATGCGCAGCAGGGCGGTGCCGTGACCGTCGACGATCTCCAGCTTGTGGGTCATGAACTGGTCGTAGGACGTGAGGGCCCGGACGACCTTCTTGGCCGTGGTCTGGCCCACCTGGCGGACGGCGGCGATCTGCTGGCCGTGCTGGTCGTAGACGGCGTACTCGTTGGTGATCTCGATCAGCTTGGCCTTCTGGTTCACCACCAGGATGGGCTCGGTGAAGATCGTGCCCCCGCCCTGCGGACCGGCTGGGGCGACCTGCTGGTGCTGGGCCTGCTGCTGGGCCTTGCCGAGGGCCGGGCCGCCGGCGTAGCGATCCGAGGCGGCCCGGGCGACCTGTTGCTGGACCACGTGGGCCGGGTCCGTGCCGGCCGGGATGGCCCAGTCGTCGCTCGACTCGACGGCCTGCACGCCGCCCCGGACGATGTTGGGGGTCCAGACCGAGCCGTCGAACCAGCGCTGCTCCGCCCGCCGGTAGGGGTCGGGGTACCAGCCGGCCGGGGTGCCGCCGGGGTTGCTCATGGTGATGTCCTTCCTCGGGTCGCCCGCGGGGGATCCAGGTGACGCGGGTTCAGGTGTCGTTGCTTCAGGTGTAGCGGAGGAGGCCGCCGTCGAGGACGACGCGGCCGTCGTCGCCGGTGGTCTGGAACACGGCCTCGCCGGCGCCGGTCTCCCACGTGCGCACGGTCAGCCGCTCACCCGGCATCACCGGCGAGGAGAACCGCCCCTCCATGGCCTTGAACCGGGACGGGTCGCCCTCGCAGAGCCGGTGGAGCAGGGCGCGGCCGGTGAACCCGTAGGTGCACAGGCCGTGGAGGATGGGCCGGTCGAAGCCGCCCATGGCCGCGAACGTCGGGTCCGAGTGGAGCGGGTTGCGGTCGCCCGACAGCCGGTAGATGAGGGCCTGGTCGGACCGGGTCATGTAGGCGTGCTCGTGGTCGGGGTCGCGCTCGGGCGGCGGGTTCTTGGGGCCGGACGGGCCCCGCTCGCCGCCGAAGCCGCCCTCGCCCCGGATGAACGCCGCCATCGTGGTGGTGAACAGCGGCTCGCCGGTGCTGGTGTCGGTGGAGACCGAGCGCACCTCGACCAGGGCACCCTTGCCCTTGTCGTAGATGCCGCTGATCTCGCCGACGGTCTCGACCTCGCCGCTCACCGGGATGGGGCTGTGCAGCT
>DATHEV010000451.1:0-8118 GCA_035318405.1 Iamia sp. | reverse complement strand
TCCTTGCCGCCTCGCTCGAGCATCAGGTCGTAGGCCACCTCCAGCGGCGAGACGCCGGCCCGCTCGGCGATGGCGCCCACGCTCTCCTCGGGTGACGGCTCGTACTGCGGTGGGTCGCCCAGCGGGAACAGCTTGTGCATGTTGCCGAAGAGGAAGGCCTCGGGCCCGGCGAAGGTGCGCTCCTCGGCCAGGATCGCCTCCCGCACCTCGGTCCGCTGGAGGGCGGCGAGGCGCTCGTCGAGCGGGAGGTCGCGCAGCGGCTGGTACGCGGCGTGCTTGGTGAACGGGTGGAAGCTGGACTCGAAGCCCACCAGGATCGACGCCGGCTTGCCCGCCACCTGCGGCACCAGCCAGGCGCCCTGGCGGTTGGCGGCCAGGCCCCGGTCGATCCAGTCCCGCCACATCTCCGGCGCCATGTCGGTCTGGAGCGTCTGGAAGGTGACGGGGTTGCCGGTCCGCCGGGAGATCTCGGCCATCCAGGCGATCTCGCCGTCGAGGTCGAGCATGTCGCTGGCCACCGAGAAGACCCGGTGGCCGACGTCGGCCAGGGCGTCGCCGATGCCGATCAGCTCCTTGGCCGCGGCGGTGGTGCCGGCGGCCAGCTCGCCGTCCTTGGCCCGGTGGAGCAGCGTGCGGGTGGTGGAGATGCCGACGGCGCCGGCCCGGACGGCCTCGTGGGCCAGGTCCCGCATGGTGGCGATCTCGGCGTCGGTGGCGACATCGTTGCCCCGACCCTCGCCCAGCACGTAGGCCCGCAGGGCGCCGTGGGGCACGAGGGCGGCCACGTCGAGCACCCGGGCCATGCTCTCGACCTCGTCGAGGTACTCGGGGAAGCTCTCCCAGGTCCACGTCATGCCCTCGGTGAGGGCGGCGCCGGGGATGTCCTCGACCCCCTCCATCAGCTGGATGAGCCACTCCCGCTGCGAGGCCCGGACGGGGGCGAAGCCGACGCCGCAGTTGCCCATCACCACGGTGGTGACGCCGTGCCACCCCGACGGCGAGACCTCGGGGTCCCACGTGACCTGGCCGTCGTAGTGGGTGTGGATGTCGACCCAGCCCGGGGTGACGAGCCGGCCGTCGGCGTCGATCTCCCGGTGGCCGGCGCCGACCTCGGTGCCGACGGCGGCGATGTGCTCGCCGTCGACGCCGACGTCGGCGACGTAGCTGGGGCCGCCCCTGCCGTCGGCGATGCGGCCGTTGCGGATCACGAGATCGTGCATGGGTCTCCTAGGTTGAGGACTGGTAGGACCGGATTGCGCCGGGCCCCTCCTCGGCAGGGCCTCGGAGAGCAGGGCACTGTTTTCATGGGTCGCCTCGCCTGGCGGCTCGGCTCCCTAGGACAACGTGGCGAGCAGCTCGTCGCGGTCGGGACCGGGAGGAGCGGGGGGGACGGGGTAGGTCTCGGGATCGCCCAGGATCGTCATGGCCCGGGCGAGGAACTCGGGGTCGGCCATCAGCTCCGACGGCGTGGTCAGCAGGTTCAGGAGGCGCATCAGCCCCCGGCCGACGATGGGGTCCTGGCTGCCGGCGGCGAAGATCCGGGCGATGGCCTTGTTGGCGTCGTGGGCGGCCGAGTCGGCGATGGCGTCGGTGCCCGCCTCCCGGATGGCCCGCCCGTTCGGGTCGGCCCCCATGGCATCGGCCTGGACCGAGATCTCGAACCAGGGCTCGACCTCGCGGGCGCACCCCGCCTCGTAGTCGCGGGCCCGGGCGTCGGCGCCCTCGGCGGTGGGCTCGGGGTGGGCGGCGACGGTGTCGGCCAGCAGCCCGGCCTGCACCACGGCCAGCGAGCAGCCCCGCCCGTAGAGCGGGTTGGTGCACGTGTGGGCGTCGCCCACGACGTGGAGGCCGAGGACGACGGGCCGACCGTCGGGCTGGAGGAAGCGGCGGCGCCGGTTGATCAGCCCGCCCATCCGGAGGACGTCCGTCACCGGCTCGACGTCGCCCTGGTCGAACAGGGCCCGCGCCCCCTCGAGCATCCCGGCGGTGAGGTCGAAGCGATCGGCGTCGGCCAGCCGCGCCCGCATCTCGGTGTCGGACGAGCGCACGGCCAGCGTGACCGAGGCGACCTCGCCGTCGCCCGGGATGGCCAGGTACTTGAGGAAGCCGTGGTCGCCGCCGGCCTTGGCCTCGCCGCCGAGGGCGAAGCCGCCGGGCCGCCGGTACCAGCGGGTGAGGTAGACGAGACCGCTCTCGTGGACCTCCTCGGCCACGTCGAGGCCGACGGCGGCCAGCCAGGACGGGACCGGGCCGCGGCGACCGGTGGCCAGGACGACGAGGTCGGTCCCGATCGCTCCCCCACCCTCCAGCTCGATGCCGATGACCGTGGGCGGGCCGTCGGCGGTCCCCTCGGCGACCTGGAGGCCGGTGACGCCGACGCCGCTGCACAGCTCGACCGTCGGCTCGGCGGCCGCCCGTCGGCGCAGCACCCACTCGACCGTGGACCGGCGCATGGCCAACATGACGAGGTCCTCGTCGCCGGGGCGCTCGTCGGCGAAGGCCCGGGTCAGGGACATCGGCACGCTGCCGGCGGCGAGCAGCTCGGCGTGGACGTCGGGCAGGCGCTGCTTCAGCTCGCGCACCAGGCGGGCGAGGAAGCCGTGGGTGTGGCTCGCCTGGGGGGCGCCGCGCCGGTCGGTGGCGAAGGCGGTCTCGACGTCGGGCGCCGGCGCCAGGGCGTCCCGCTCGACCACGGTGACCTGGTGCCCGGCTCGACCGAGCGCCAGCGCGCTGGCCAGCCCGCCGATGCCACCACCCACCACCAGCACGTGCACCCGGTCGTTCCCGTTCCTGACAGATCTGGCAACGGCCGTTGCCAGCCGTCGACCGTAGCACCATGGCAACAGGCGTTGCCAGCATCCCGTAGCGTGGGGCCGATGACCACCACCGCCACCGCCGGGGCTCACCGCTGGGTGGGCGTGCCCCCCGACGAGCGGCGGGCCGAGCGCCGCCGGCTGCTGGTCGAGGCCGCCTTCGAGCTGCTCGGCACCGAGGGCGACGCCGGCACGACGGTCCGGGCGGTGTGCGCCGCCACCCGTCTCAACCCCCGCTACTTCTACGAGAGCTTCCCCGACCGCGATGCCCTCCTCCTCGCCGTCTACGACCAGCAGGTCGCCGAGCTGGGCGCCCTGCTGGCCGAGCGGCTGGAGTCCGTCGGCGACGACGAGTCGGCCTTCACGCGCACCGGGATCGAGACCGTCGTCCGCTTCGTGGCCGAGGATCCCCGCCGGGCCCGGGTCCTCTACACCGAGGCCCTCGGCAACGAGGCCCTCGCCCGCCGCCGGGTCCAGACCCTGCACGACGTGGGCGTCTCCCTCACCGAGCTCGGCCGCGAGCGCCACGGCCCGCCGCCGGAGGGCGAGACCATCGGCCTGGTGGCCGCCTCCATGCTCGTCGGCGGGCTGACCGAGACCATCGTGGCCTGGCTCGACGGTCACCTCGACGTCACCCTCGACCAGCTCATCGTCGACACGACGGCGCTCTTCCAGGCCACCACCGAGGCCACCCGCACCATCACCACCGAGCGGGCCCGCCACTAGATCAGGTCCGCCGAGCTGTGCCGGGGGTCACCTAAGGTCCGGGGCACGGCAGCGCGCAGACCACCAACCTCGGCCCGCGCCCTGCTGGTCCTGGCCGTCCTCCTCGGCGCGTGCGGGGGCGGCGCCGGAGCCGACGTGGCCTCCCCCTCGTCGAGCACCGCCGTCGACGGGGACACCATCGCCGACGTGGCGTGGGCGACCACCGCGCCGACGGTCTCCACCACGGCGACGACCACGACCACGGCGCCGCCCGAGGAGGTGCGGACGCTCGCCTTCGGCGGCGACCTCCTCACCCACCTGCCGCTGGTGGCCGGGGCCCAGCGCTACGGCGCCGCCACCGGCGTCCCCTACGACTTCGGGCCGATGCTCGCCCCCCTGGCGCCGGTGCTGTCGGGCGTCGACCTGGCCCTGTGCCATCTGGAGGTGCCGCTGGTGGGCGATGGCCAGCAGGTCACCGGCTACCCGTCGTTCCACGCCCCCCGCGAGCTGGCCACGGCCATCGCCGGCGCCGGCTACGACGGCTGCTCGACGGCGTCGAACCACAGCCTCGACGGCGGCCGCCCGGCCATCGACGCCACCATCGGCACCTTCGACGCCCTCGGCCTGGGCCACGTGGGCACGGCCCGCTCGCCCGAGGAGGACGTGACCCCGCGGCTCTACGACCTCGCGGGCGTGGCCGTGGCCCACCTCTCCTACGCCTACGGCTTCAACGGCTACCAGCCCCCGGCCGATGCGCCGTGGATCGTCGATGCCATCGACCCCGCCGTCATCGCTCGTGATGCCGCAGCCGCCCGGGCCGCGGGCGCGGACCTCGTCGTCGTCAGCCTGCACTGGGGCACGGAGTACCAGCACGACCCCGACGCCTTCCAGCGCGAGACGGCCGCCGCCGTCACCGCCATCGACGACGTCGACCTGGTGATCGGCCACCACGCCCACGTGGTCCAGCCCGTCGAGCAGGTCGACGGCACCTGGGTCGTGTTCGGGCTCGGCAACCAGCTGAGCAACCAGGACGAGGACACCAAGCGCGACGGGCTGACCGTGGTGGTCACCGTGGCCGGACCGGCCGGAGGCCCGATGGCCGTGCGGTCGATCGAGGCCGTCCCCACCTACGTCGACCTCGGCACCTACGAGGTCCTGCCCACCGCCGCCACCCTCGCCCGCCCCGACCTCGACCCCGCCCTCCGCGCCCAGCTCGAGGCCAGCCAGTACCGCACCATGGCCACCGTCAACCAGAGCGGCGCACGCATCCCCCTCCGCCCCGCCGCCTGAGCCTCACGGCCGGACCGCCGCCACCGCCAGCTGGTCGCCCTGACCGATCCGGTGGGTGCTCACGGCGACGTCGGTGAACCCGGCGTCGCGGCAGGCGGCGGCGAAGGCCTCGGCCTGAGCGTCGACCCACCCGTGGCTGGCGCGGCCCTCGGCATCGGGCTGGATGCGCCGCTCGACGGCGAGCAGCCGCCCACCGGGCCGCAGGACCCGGCGGGCCTCGGCCAGCCCGGTGGCGACGTCCTGCCAGTGGTGCACGGTGGCCAGCGACCACACCACGGTCGATCCGGCGAACTCGGGGGGAAACGTGACCCTCTGGGGGCACATGTCCCCCCGAGTTCCGGGGACGGTCACGGAGAGTCTTGACAGACCCACTGCCGTCACGCACTGTGGTGGCCAGGCGAACGACCTGGGAGGGTCTCGACATGGCGGTACGACGATGGGGGGCCGTGGCGGTCCTGGTCCTGGCGATGACGGCGGGCCTGGTGGCCTGTGATCCCCCGGCGGGATCCGGCCTGACGATCAAGGCGGTCACGAAGACCACCGGGCTGAATCCCGGCGACAAGGTCGATGTGCGCGTGGCCGGCGCCGAGGCCGGGCAGAAGGTCCTGCTGTTCCAGTGCGCCGGCGTCGACAGCTGCTGGCCGGGCGCGGCCACCGCCACGGCCGACCGGAACGGCGCCGTGACCGTGCGGTGGACGGTCCCGGGCACCGCCTCGACCACCAGCTGGGACTGGCCGTACATCGGCAAGTCCGGCTCGTGCCGGCCCCCGACGACCTGCCGGCTGTACGTCGCCACGGGTCGCGGCTCGCAGGGCGAGGCTGTCGGCGTCGCCCCCACCTCGGTGGCCTTCGGGCTCACCGGCCGCCAGGTCCAGTTCACGGCCACGCCCACCTACGACCTCCGGGGCGGCGAGCGCATCACCGTGCGGGGCACGGCGCTGGGCGCCGCCGGCCGCCAGGTCCGCATCGCCCGCATGGACCACTTCCGCCCCCACAACGAGGAGTCCTGGACGAAGGTCGGCAGCTCGGTCTACGTCACCGTGCGGTCCGACGGGTCCTTCTCCGGCACCTACACCCTGCCGGCCGACCCGGCCGTGGCCGACTGCAGCGATGGCGAGCCCACCCGCAGCTGCGAGATCTCGGCCTGGGTGCTCAAGGCCGACGGCTCGGCCATCGACCCGACGTTCGGCAAGCCCGTGATCGGCCTGGGCTTCGCCTAGAGCTTGGCCCGGCGGGGCACGGGGCCGACGGCGACGACGGTGGGGTCGCCGGCCACCCGGCGGGCGACCTCGCGGACCTGGTCGACCGTGACCCGGCGGTAGGCGTCGATCCACTCGGTCGCCGGGCGGGCGCCGCCGCGCTCGAGCTCGCCGATGGCGGCCCACCACGAGCGGGTGCCGGCGTCCTCCAGGGCGAGGGTCGACGAACCGGCGACGTAGCCGACGGCGACCTCGACCTCCCGCTCGGTCGGACCCGCCGTGGCCAGCCGCTCGACCTCGGCGGCGATGGTGGCCCGCACCGGGACGACGGCCTCGGGTGAGCAGGCGGCGAAGGCCGTGAGATGGCCCACGTCGGAGTACAGGGCCAGCGAGGCGTCGACCGCATAGGCGAGGCCCCGCTCGTCGCGCACGGTGCGGAACAGCCGGCTGGCCGGTCCGCCCCCGAGGATGTGGGCCAGCACCGCCAGCGGCAGCCGGGTGGGCTGGTCGACGCGGCCGAGGGGCCAGCTCATGACCAGGCTGACCTGCTCGCCGCCCTGGCGGAGGACCTCGGTGGCCCGGGGCTGCGGGGTCGGGGTGACCCGCGGGGCGAGGGCGCTGGCCGGGTGGTCGGCGGAGCCGCCGTCGTCCCAGCGGGCGACCATCTCCACGACCCGGGCGTGGTCGACGGCGCCGGCCACGGCCACCACCATGGCGCCGGGGTGGTACTCGGCCCGGTGGAAGGCGTCGATGTGATCCGTGTCGAGGGCCCGCAGGGTGGTGCGGTCGCCGATGATCTCGCGGGCCAGCGGGTGATCGCCGTAGAGGGCGGCGTTGGTCAGCGTGTGGGCCCGGTCCTCGGGGTCGTCGAGGGCCTGGGCCAGCTCCTCGAGGATCACCCGACGCTCGACCTCGACCTCGTCGCGCCGGATCGCCGGGTGCAGCACCAGATCGCCGACGAGGTCGACGGCGAAGCCGAGGTCGTGGGCCGGCACCCGCAGCTGGACGGCAGTGCGCTCGCGGTCGGTGAAGGCGTCGAGGTCGCCCCCGCGGGCGTCGACCTCCTCGGCCACCTCGTTCGACGGCCGGGTCTCGCTCCCCTTGCACAGCAGGTGCTCGAGGAAGTGGGACACGCCAGCCTGGGGGGCCGGCTCGTCGCGCCCGCCCACGCCCACCAGGGCGAGGACGTTGACCGACGCCGCCCCCGGGACGCGGTCGGTGACCACCCTGCGCCCGGAGGGCAGGGTGGTGACCCGCAGGTCCGTTCTGTCAATCCCCATGGTCCTCAGAGGGCCACGGGGATTGACAGAACCGGGGAGGGGTGTTGCTCAGCGGCGCCGGCGCCGGGCGCGGCCACCCTCGGCGCCACGCTCACCGCCGCCGCCACGGGGGCGGTCGTCGCCGGCGGGGCCCAGGTCGCCGAACTCGGCGGCCACCTCGGCGTCGAAGGCATCCTCGAAGGACACGACCTCGGCGTCGGGAGCGGGGGTGGCGGTGGCGGTGGCGACGGAGCCCGAGCTGCTGTCGGAGTCGCGGGCGCCACTGCGGCTGCTGTCGCGGTCCCGGCCGCCCCGGTCACCCCGACCGCCACGGTCACCGCGATCGCGGTCACCACCACGGTCCCGGTCGCCGCCACCGCTGCGGGGAGCACGCTCCTCGACGGGCTGGTCGGCGGGGGTCAGGCTGACCTTGCCGTTGGGGTCGACGTCGTCGACGCGGACCTCGATCTCGTCGCCCAGGCTGACCACGTCCTCGACCCGGTCGATGCGCTTGCCGCCACCGAGCTTGGAGATGTGGACCAGGCCGTCACGACCCGGGAGGATGTTCACGAACGCACCGAACTTGGTGATGTTCACGACCCGGCCGGTGTAGACGGCGCCGACCTCGGCGGTGGGCGGGTCGAGGATCAGCTTGATCTGGCGCTCGGCCTCGGCGACCGCGCCACGATCGGTCGAGCCGATGGCCACGGTGCCGACGGTGCCGTCGTCGTCGACGGAGATGTCGGCGCCGGTCTCGGCCTGGATGGCGTTGATGACCTTGCCCTTGGGCCCGATGACCTCGCCGATCTTGTCGATCGGGATCTCGAAGCTGATCATCTTCGGGGCCGTCTC
>DATHEV010000450.1:0-3266 GCA_035318405.1 Iamia sp. | reverse complement strand
GGGGGGGAGGGGTGCGGACCGGGCCAGCGATGACCAGGAGCGGGGGGAGCTCCCGGGAGCCCTCAGCGCCGGGGGGACGTGCGCTGCGGGCGGGACTCGACGGGGACCTCGGCCTGGACGACCTGGAGGGGATTGGCCGTCAGGCGGTAGGTGAGGGCGATGCCGAGCATCGTGAGGATGACGGCCACGGCCACGAGGGTCGAGAGCGGCGAGATCATCAGCACGGCGGCGAGGCCGGCGGTGGCGACGAGGACGTTGGTGCGCTCCGAGGTGCTGTGGCGGTTCATGGTGTCGACCTTCGACGTGGCTGGTTGGGGGACGGAGGCCATCTTCTGCTCGTCGGCGGGATCCGTCACGGGGGTGCGCTCCCCAGGGGTGGTGGGGCCTACCCCACCCAACCGGGTGGATCTCCGCTTCCTTCCCCCTTCGGCCTGTTCGGCGCGGAAGTGAACCGTGGCGCGCTTTCCGGGCCGAGGACGGATCGAGTGGCATGCTCGGGACGTGTCCGCGCCCGGTGCCCGCTCCCGTGTCGGGGTCGACACCGGCGGGACGTTCACCGACGTGGTGGCCGCCGACGGCACCGTGGTGAAGGTCCCCTCGACCCCCGCGGACCCCGGTGATGCGGTGCGCGCGGGCGTGAGCGCCGTCTCCTCCGCCGATCCCGGACGGCCGGGGGTGCTGGCCCACGGGACGACCGTGGCCACCAACGCCCTGCTCGAGCGGCGGGGCGCCCGGGTGGCGCTGGTGACCACCGCCGGCTTCGCCGACCTGATCGAGATCGGGCGCCAGGACCGGCCCTCGCTCTACGACCCCTTCGCCGACCGGCCCCCGCCGCTGGTCGAGCGGGCCGATCGTCACGAGATCGCCGGCCGGCTGGCCGCCGACGGGTCCGAGGTCACGCCGATCGACGCCTCGGCCGCCGCCGCGCTCGACCTCGAAAGGGCCGAGGCGGTCGCCGTCTGCCTCCTCCACGCCGACCTGGCCCCCGGCCACGAGGAGGCCGTGGCCGCGGTGCTGCGCGCGGCCGGCGTGGACGTCACCTGCTCGCACGAGGTGTCGCCCCAGTTCCGGGAGTACGAGCGGACGGTGACCACCGTCGTCAACGCCTATCTGCGCCCGCCGTGCCGCACCTACCTCCAGGGCCTGGCCGACGCCGCCGACACCGTCGTGGTCATGTCGTCGGCGGGGGGCCTGGTGCCGCTCGATCGAGCGGCCGAGCTGCCGGCCGCCCTGCTGCTCTCGGGTCCGGCCGGGGGAGTGGCGGCGGCGGCCGAGGTCGCTGCCGCCTGCGGATTCCCCGACGCGGTCACCTTCGACATGGGCGGCACCAGCACCGATGTGTGCCTGGTGCGGGACGGGGCGCCGGAGCCGGCGGGGGAGCGGGTCGTGGCCGGGCTGCCGGTCCGGCTGCCGTCGCTCGACGTCCACACCATCGGGGCCGGCGGGGGCTCGATCGCGGCCGTCGACCCTGGTGGCGCCCTGCTGGTGGGACCGCGCAGCGCCGGGGCCGTCCCGGGACCGGCCTGCTACGGCCTGGGCGGCACCGAGCCGACGGTCACCGACGCCGACCTGGTGGCCGGGCGGCTCCCGGCCGAGATGGAGCTGCCGGGTCTCGGGCCGGTGTCCCTCTCGGCGGCCCGGGCCGCGCTGGACGCCGCCGGGGTGACGGCGGAGGGTGTCATCACCGTGGTGGAGGCGGCCATGGAGCAGGCGGTGCGCGCCGTCACCGTGGCCCGGGGCGTCGACCCCCGGCCGCTCGCCCTGGTGGCCTTTGGCGGCGCCGGCCCCCTCCACGCCTGCGGCCTGGCCGACGCCCTGGGGATGGACACGGTGATCATCCCGCCCCGGGCCGGCGTCCTGTCGGCCGTGGGGCTGCTGTGCGGGGCCGAGCAGCACGACGAGGTGCGGTCCTGGCCCACCCCGGCGGATCACACCGGGTTGGACTCGGCGCTGGGCTCGCTGGGCGCTGACGCCGAGGAAGCCCTGGTGAGCGGTCTGTCGAAGGCGGGATCTGACCCTGACCCTCGACCTGAGGTCGAGGTGTCACTCGAGCTCGACTGCCGCTACGCCGGCCAGAGCCACGAGCTGCGGGTCCCGACCATCGAGGCCTTCGCCGCCGAGCACGAGCGCCGCAACGGCTACGCACGGCCCGACACCCCCGTCGAGGTCGTCGCCCTGCGGGCCACCGCCCGCCGCCCCGCCCCGCTGGCCGTCGCCGATCTGCCCGCCGTCGTCCGCTCGGCGGCGGTCGGTCCCGCCGTGATCGCCGAGGCCGACTGCACCGTCTTCGTGGCCGCCGGCTGGCGCGCCGACCCCGGCCCCCTCGGCGCCCTGATCCTCACCCGGGTGGTCGGGCGATGACCGGGCTGGATCCGGCGGGGCTGGCGGTGCTCATCGCCCGGCTGACGGGGGTGGCGGAGGAGATGGGGGCGGTGCTGCGGCGGGGAGCGTTCAGCCCCAACATCAAGGAGCGGGCCGACTGCTCAGCCGCCCTGTTCACCGCCGATGGGACGCTGCTGGTCCAGGCCGAGCACATCCCGGTGCACCTGGGGTCGATGCCGGCCTCGGTGGCGGCGGCCATCGCCGTGGCCGGTCCCGAGCCCGAGCCCGGCGCCCAGTGGATCGTCAACGACCCCTTCGCCGGCGGGACCCACCTGAACGACGTCACGCTCGTCGCCCCCTGCCACGCCGCCGACGGCCGGCTGGCGGGGTGGGTTGCCAACCGGGCCCACCACGCCGACCTGGGCGGCGCGGCGCCGGGGTCGCTGCCGGCCGACGCCACCGAGATCCAGCAGGAGGGGTTCCGGGTCCCGCCGATGCGGTTCACCCCCGAGGTGCGCCAGCTGCTCGTCGCCTCGTCCCGGACCCCGGACGAGCGCCAGGGCGACATCGACGCCCAGGTCGGTGCCAACGTGGTCGGCGCGGCCCGGCTGGCCGAGCTGGCCGACGAGCCGCTCGCCGAGGTGATCGCCTACGGCGAGCGGCGCATGCGGGCCGCAATCGCGGCCCTGCCCGACGGGTCGTGGTCGGCCACCGACGTCCTCGACTCGACCGGCGCCGGACCCGACCAGCGCGCCCCCGCCACCCTCGCCGTCACCGTCACCGTCGACGGCGAGCGGATCACCTTCGACTTCACCGGCACCGACCCGCAGACCCGGGGCAACGTCAACGCCGTCGAGGCCGTCACCGTCAGCGCCGCCGTCTTCGCCCTGCGCACGGCCATCGACCCGGGCGTACCCGCCAACGGGGGCGGGTTGCGGGTGGTC
>DATHEV010000449.1:0-3241 GCA_035318405.1 Iamia sp. | reverse complement strand
CGCCCAGCGCGACCAGCCCGGCGGCTTCACCGGCGACCCCGACGTCTTCGACACCTGGGCCACCTCGTCGCTCACGCCCCTCCTCGCCTGCGGCTGGGAGGACGACCCCGAGCTGTACGAGCGCACCTACCCGATGGACCTGCGGCCCCAGGGCCACGACATCATCCGGACCTGGCTGTTCTCCACCATGGTCCGCTCCCACTTCGAGACCGACAGCCCGCCGTGGCGCAACGCCGCCCTGTCGGGGTGGATCCTCGACCCCGACCGCAAGAAGATGTCGAAGTCGAAGGGCAACGTCGTCGTCCCCCTCGACCTGCTCCAGCAGCACGGCTCCGATGCCGTCCGCTACTGGGCCGCCAACGGTCGTCCGGGCACCGACACGGCCTTCGACACCGGCCAGATGAAGGTCGGCCGGCGTCTGGCCATCAAGGTCCTCAACGCCAGCCGCTTCGCCCTCGACCTCGGGCCCGCACCCGAGGGGTCGGCGCCCACCGAGGCCCTCGACCGCAGCGTCCTGGTCGCCCTGGCCGACCTGGTCGACGAGGCCACCCGGGCCTTCGACGACTACGACTACGCCCGCGCCCTCCAGCGCACCGAGGCCTTCTTCTGGTCGTTCTGCGACGACTACCTCGAGCTGGTCAAGACCCGGGCCTACGGCGAGGACCCCGACGACGCCGCCGCCGCCTCGGCCCGGACGACCCTGGCCCTGGCCCTGTCCACGCTGCTGCGGCTGTTCGCCCCGATCCTCCCGTTCGCCACCGAGGAGGTCTGGTCGTGGTGGCAGGAGGGCTCGATCCACCGTGCGCCGTGGCCCTCCGGGGACGAGCTCCGCGCCGTCGCCGGCGAGACCGACCCGCTGACGCTCGAGGTCGCCGGGGCCGTCCTGGGCGAGGTCCGCAAGGCCAAGTCCGACGCCAAGGTCTCGATGCGGGCCGAGGTCGCCTCGGTCCACGTCGTCGACACCGCCGAGCGCATCGCCGCCCTGGAGGCGGCGGCCCAGGACGTCATGGACGCGGGCCGCATCGGCGAGCTCACCTGGTCCGAGGGCACCCCGCCCACGATCACCGTCACCCTGGCCGAGTCCTCGTAGCGACGTGGTGTGGCTCAGGTGATGCGGAGGCCGAGGGGGGTCTGGCTCACGGTGCCGAGGTGGAGACGGCGGGGGTTGGGGATGCCCACCTCGCCGGCGTCCCACGCCGCGTAGGCCACCTTGAGCTGGCCGTCGGTGGTGCGGAAGAACTCGGCACCGCCGGGGCCCTCGCGGGCGTCGTCGGAGCGCAGCACCCGGTTGTCCGCCGGCTTGTTGCACGGGCCCGAGGGCCCCACACAGGTGGCGTAGCCGGTCGAGTAGGCCGACGAGCTCCAGCTGTTGGCGGAGTAGAGGAGCACCCAGGAGTCCCCGGCCTTCGCCATCGACGGGCCCTCGATGGTGCTCCCCTCCCAGCCCTGGCTCACCGTCAGGATCTGCTTGGGGAACCAGGTCATCTTCGAGCCGTCGGGGGCCATCGGAGCCATCCAGATGGCGGCCCCGCCACCGGTGGTCTCGCCCTCGCTCTTCCAGGTCAGGTAGAGGTTGCCGGTCTCGTCGTAGTAGGGGCTGGGGTCGATCGAGCCCGCCTGGGAGAGCTGGCAGATGAGCGGCCCGGTCGAGGTGTCCTGGTAGGGGCCGGCCGGGTTCGTCGCCGTGGCCCGGGTGATGCACTGCTTGCCCGAGAAGGCGTGCTTGACCGTGTAGAAGAGCGTGTAGGTGCTGCCGGTCTGGATGGCGGCCGGGCCCCAGGTGAAGCCGTTCGTGGCCCAGCTCGGGACACCACTGAGAGCCGAGCCCCGCACGTCCCAGTCGGACAGGTCGGCCGAGGAGAGGACCTGCACCGTGCCGGCCGGCCCGTTGGTTCCGAAGGCGTAGTAGCTGCCGCCTGCCGACATCACCTGGGGGTCGGCGAAGTCGAAGGGGTGGGCGGCGGCGATGCTGCCCTCGGTCATGGCCTCGGCCTGCTCGCACGAGTCCTTGCCGGCCTCCAGGTAGGAGGCCGCCCCGGCGGTGTCGCCGTCGCGCGTCAGGGTGCGGACGTGCTCGAGGGCGTTGGCGCAGGCGTGGAGGATCCGGAGCTGGCCGACCTGCTCCTCGCTGACCGCAGTGACCCGGCTCAGCTCCAGCTGGGCCAGGGCGATGCGGTCCTGGAGCGTCTGCAACGAGTCGAGCGCGGTGATGATCTCGACGGTGGCGACGTCGTCGACGGTGCGGGCCACCTGGGCGGCCCGGAGGGCGGCCTCGAGATCGGCGACGCGACCCCGTCCCTCGTCCACGGCCGCCAGGTCGAGGACGGCGGCGTGGGCGCGGGCGTGGCCCTGGTCCCGGAGCTCGGCCCCGTCCTGGACGGCTCCCACCGTCACCGCCGCGGCCGCGACGACGGCGATGGTGACCACGGCCCAGGTGACCAACCCGGGCCAGCGCCGGCGGGCTCGCCTCCCCGTCATGTGCCGGCCGCCAGCAGCGCTCGACAGAGCTCCGACGGAGCGGGAGGCGGCGCATCGCCGAACGTGGCGCTGTTCCAGGCGGCGTTGAGGGCCCGGTTCGCCACGCGGACGCACTCCTGCATCTGGGGGATCTCGGCCGCCTGGCGGTCGACCTCCTGCGTCGTCCGGTCGCGCTGGAACTCGACGAGCTCGGCGTTGGCGTTGACCTCGACCAGGAAGGCGTCGATGGTCCGCTCGTTCAGCCCGATGCCGGCCAGCCGCTGGCGCTGTGCGTTGTGGGCGGTGCGGGCCCGGGCGGCCAGATCGGTCGCGGTGGCCTCGGCGCCGACGGCGACCGCCTCCTCGCCGGCGACGGTGGCCCGGATGTCGGCGGCCCCGGCCCGCTCGGAGGTCAGGGCCGCGGCCTCGACCCGGGCGTCGGGCAGGGTGGCGCGGGCCAGCAGGGGCCCGGCGACGGCGGCGGCCAGGACGACGAGGATCACGAAGGCCCGGCCCCGGTGGGCCGGCGTGGCGAACCCGCGCCGGAGATCGGACCACAGCGTGCGGCGGGGCCGGCGCCCGGGCCGGTCGTCGGGGCCGTCACCGGTGGCCTCGGCCCCGTCGGGGCCGGCGATCGCACTGAGTGCCAGCGCGAGGTCGCGGGCGTTCCGAGCCAGGGGCCCGACGACGGCGAGATCCATCGGCGGTCCAGGAGCGCCATTCCAGGGGCCTGGCTGGAATCCACTCATGCTGACAAGGCCCAGGCTGGGCTTGTGCCCGTACA
>DATHEV010000448.1:0-3154 GCA_035318405.1 Iamia sp. | reverse complement strand
TCGGCCCGCACCCGCATGACCGAGGGCGTCTTCAGCGAGATGATGGCCGCCCCCGACGACCCCGATGCCTTCGACGCCATGGCCCCCGAGAACGTCTCGCCGCTGGTGGCGTGGCTGGTCTCGGCCGACAGTGCCGACGTCACCGGCCGGGTGTTCGAGGCCGAGGGGGGCAAGGTCAGCGTGGCCGCCGGCTGGCAGCACGGCACCGTCATCGACAACGGCGCCCGCTGGCACCCCGCCGACCTGGGTGCGGCCGTCCGCGAGCTCCTGGCCCAGGTGCCCGACGCCGCTCCCGTCTACGGCGCCTCGTGAGCACGCCGACCGCCGACCCGACCGCTGACCCGTCCGGCCTCTTCCGGCTCGACGGCCGGGTCGCCGTCGTCACCGGGGGGACCCGGGGCATCGGCCGCGCCATCGCTCTCGGCTTCGCCGCCGCCGGCGCCCGGGTCGTCGTGGCCAGCCGCAAGGCCGACGCCTGCGCCGCCGTCGAGGCCGAGCTCACCGCTCTGGGCCATGAGGCGCTCGGTGTGCCCTGCCACCTCGGCGACCCCGACGCCGTCGCCGGTCTGGTCGCGACCACCGTCGAGCGCTTCGGCGCCCTCGACGTGCTGGTGAACAACGGCGCCAACGCCCTGGCCGAACCGGCCGGGGGCTACACCGAGGCCGGGTTCGACAAGTCGTTCGACGTGAACGTGAAGGGCCCGCTCTTCCTCGTCCAGCACGCCCTGCCCCACCTGCGGGAGTCCGACGGGGCCGCGATCGTGAACGTCGTCTCGGCCGGGGCCTTCCTGTTCTCCGGCGGCCTGTCCCTCTACGCCGCCGGCAAGGCCGCCATGGTCGCCTTGACCCGGTCGCTGGCCTCGGAGCTGGCCGCCGACGGGATCCGGGTCAACGCCCTCGCCCCCGGCGGGGTCGACACCGACATGGTGCGCAACACCGGGCCCGAGGGCGCCGCCTCCATCGCCCGGGCCTGCCTCATGCGCCGGTTGGCCACGCCGGACGAGATGGTCGGCCCGGCGCTGTTCCTTGCCTCGCCGGCCTCGAGCTTCGTCACCGGCACCGTCCTCCACGCCGACGGAGGCCTCGTGGGCGGCGCCTGAACCGTCGTCAGGCCGCAGCCACGGTGACGGCCACGAGCGGTGCGGGCTGCGGGAGGAACCCGCCGCCCATCTCCTCGTCGTCGGGGGGCGGTGGGGCGCGAACCAGGAGGAGGACCACGCGGTCGCCGACGGAGACGGCGTAGCGGTTGCCCGAGGGACGCTGGGGGATGGCCACATCGTCGGTCCCGTCGGGCGCCAGGTCGGTGAGGCGGACGGTGGACCAGTGGGCCCCGCCGTCGATCGAGGACGCCACGGCGGCGACGGTCCGGCCGCGGTCGTTGCACCACGCCAGGGCGGCGACGGCATCGCCCACGGCGTAGGGCTCGGCCACCCCGGTCTGGCCGCGGATCGACGTGTCCTCGCAGTCGTCGAACGGCAGCTCGGGCACGTCCCACAGCCGCGTGCCCTCGCCGACGAGCCCGGCGTGGGCGACCTCGCAATCGCAGGCCGAGGCCTGGACCCAGGTGGCCACGGCCGATCCGTCGGACAGGGGCAGGAGCCCCGCGGGGTAGCGGACCACCTCGCCCGCCGCCGCCGAGGCGGTCCACGCCGTGGCGCCCGGCGCCAGGGTCGTCTGCGCCCCGGGCGGGCCGATGGCGACGCCACCGTCGTCGGTTGCGACCCACGGTGCATCGATGCTCCCACCCGGCGTCCACAGGCCGCCGGGGTCGGGAGCGGCGAGGGGTGACCAGGTGCGCCCGTCGGGCGACGCCCACGACACCGGGCCGACCATCGGGAAGCCCATCTGGGGGAGGCCACCGGAGTCGACGCCGAGGGCCACGAACCGGTCGCCGGCCCACAGCACCCTCCGCACCGCCTGGAGCCCGGGCGCCCCGTCGCCCAACCCGGTGACCGGGGTGAACGTGGCCCCGCCGTCGGTGCTGGTCCAGGCGGCGGCGTCGTAGGCGTCCAGGTGATCGGTGGCGCGGGTCGAACCGTGCTGGCCGCCCACGCCGGACGCGGCGTCGTCCTGGGCCATCCCGACGACGAGCAGGACGCCACCGCCGGCGGCCACGTCGGTGACCAGGGCCGAACGACCGTCGGCCACGGGGAGGTCGAGCGGCGCCCACGTGGACCCGGCGTCGGTCGACGCCCGCAGGTCGTGGTGGAGGCGAGGGCCACCCCGGGGGTTCGAGGGGCGGACGGCGACGACCAGCCCGTCGGTGGCGAGCAGCCGGGGAGCGATGGGGGCGATGATCCAGTCGTTGCTGTCGGACGGGACCTCGTCGGCGAAGGCGACCCCCGGCTCGTCCCACGTCGCCCCGCCATCGGTCGAGCGCAGCAGGACGTCAGCCCGGCCCGGGACGGTCGACGCCAGGGCGATCACCGTCTCGTCGACGGCGACGAGATCGTCGGGGATCGCCTCGGGACCGACCCACGTGCGGGTCGCGACCAGGCCGGCGCCGGCGACGGTCGGACCGGGCGTCGACGTGGTGGTCGTCGCCTCGCCCGGGTCCTCGGCCTCGCCGTCGCCTCCGTCGTCGCCGCAGCCGGTGGGAGCCAGCAGCAGGAGCGCCGTCACGAGCGCCGCAGCCCCTCGTCGCCCCGCTCGCCCCGGCATCGACCGACACGGTAGGGCGCGCTGGCCTACCGTGGCCGTCGGGCAGGAACGGAAGAGGACGCAGCCGTGGCCGACCTGGAGATCGACGTCGTCGGGGGCGATCGCGACGCCCTCGTCGCCGCCTTCCTCGACGGGTCGCTCGAGCCGGACGAGCTGGCGCGGCTCCGCTTCCGGGTCAGCCCCGACGACGAGTGGCGCGAGCACCCGCAGGTGCGCTTCCTCACCTTGCCCCTCGCCCCGGCGAACCTGCTCGACGACGGGCCCGACCTCGTCTGGCAGCAGGAGGTCACGGGATCGCCGTGCGGGCTGCTGCCGATCTGGCACCGGTTCTCGCGCGGGCGGAAGGTCGAGAGCGCCCTCGGGCGGGCCGAGGCCCCGACCGTCACGTCGACCGTCTCCTACGACCTGGTCCTCGCCGTCATGTCGGGCGAGGTGTCGGCCGCCGGCGCTCTCGAGGGCGGCGGCGACGTCGAGGGCGACCTCAGCGCCATGC
>DATHEV010000447.1:0-2778 GCA_035318405.1 Iamia sp. | reverse complement strand
CCGCAGCTCCGACGTCGAGCCGTCGGGGTGGGTGACCGTGCAGCGGACCTGGTTGGCCTCGTCGGCGAAGACGCGGCGTTCTGACCGGGTGCCGTTTCCTGGGCTCGAGCCCAGGGCGACGACGTAGCGCTCGTCGCCGGCGTCGAGGGTGACCTCGCCGGGCACCCGGCCCTCGGCCTCGGGGTCGAGCTGGCCGGCGACCGTGGACCCGACGAGGAGCACGATCCCGACCGCCAGCAGCGGCAGAGCCACGAACACGATGCCGAGGATCCCGAAGATGATCCGTCCCCACCTCCGTCGTCCTCGTGGAGCGGCAGGAGGGGGATAGCCGATGCCCGACATGGGTCGAGGCTAGATCGTCGCTACCCGCTCGGGGTGAGGACGGCGGTGCGAGCGGTGCTGCTGGCCCAGCGGTAGTCGGCCTTGCCGGCCGGCGTGCGCTGCACCCGGTCGACGACGACCAGGTGCTTGGGCAGCTTGTAGCCGGCCAACGAGTCCCGGGCGAAGGTCCGCAGCGACTCGAGCGTCGGCACGGTCGCGCCGGCCGCGGGCTGGACGACGGCGGTGACCGCGCTCCCCCACCGCTCGTCGTCGACGCCCACGACGAGCACGTCGGCCACGCCGGGGTGGCCGTGGAGGACGCCCTCGACCTCCTCCGGGTAGACCTTCTCGCCGCCGGTGTTGATGCACTGCGAGCCCCGGCCCAGCAGACGGACGGTGCCGTCGGCGTCGACCGTGCACATGTCGCCCGACAGGACCCAGCGGACGCCGTCGACCTCGACGAAGGTCTCCGCCGTCTTGGCCGGGTCGCCGTCGTAGCCGAGCGGGATCCGCCCCGATGTGGCCAGCCGGCCCACGACGCCGGACCCCGGCTCGACCGGGTGGAGCGACTCGTCGAGGACCGCTGTCGTCGAACCCACGGAGAACGAGGCGACGCCGCCAGCCGACGCCGCACCCGACGCGCCCTCGCCCGGTTGGGTCCGGGCCGCGCCCTGGACGCCGCTCTCGGACGAGCCCATGCCGTCGGTGATGACGCACGACGGGAAAGCCGAGACCAGCCGGCCGCGGACCGACGAGGACAGCGGGGCGGCGCCGTTGCCGATGGCGTACAGCGAGGAGATGTCCCAGCGGTCGGGGTTCGCCTCCAGGCGGTCGAGCAGCGGCTTGGCCACGGCGTCGCCCACCACGGTGAGGATGTTCACGCCCTCGCGGGCGACCAGATCCCAGGCCGCCGACGCGTCGAAGCTGCCGGGGACGAGGACGACGGTGCCGCCGCCGTAGAACCACATGAACGACGTCCACTGCGCCGCCGCGTGCATCAGCGGGGCGATCGGCATGTAGACGATCTTCTCGACGAAGCGATCGCCCAGCTCCGAGAGAGAGGTGATCGGCCCGGACAGGCGCATCGGGTCGCCGCCGCCGAGGCAGGCGTAGAAGGCGTCCTCCTGGCGCCACAGCACGCCCTTGGGCAGGCCGGTCGTGCCGCCGGTGAACATCAGGTAGTGGTCGTCGCCCGACCGACCCTCGGTGACGATCGGCCCGTCCGGAGCACCGGCGAGAGCAGAGGCGTAGGGCACGACCCCCGGAACGGAGTCCGACACCGGTGACGGCGCCGAACCGTCGATGTCGTCGACGGAGAGCACGGCCTTCATCGACCCGACCGCCTCGGGCACGCCGGCCACCGCATCGCCCAGCGACCGGTGGAAGACGAGGGCGGACGCCCGCGACGTCTCGAGCACGTACCGCAGCTCGTTGGCGACGTAGCGGAAGTTGACGTTGACCGGGACCGCCCGCAGCTTGAAGGCCGCCAGCATCACCTCGAGGTACTCGGGCGCGTTGCGGAGGTCGATCGCCACCCGGTCGCCGGGCCCGATGCCAGCGGCGCGCAGGTGGTGGGCGATGCGGTCGGCGTTGGCATCGAGCTCGCCGTAGGTGCGGCGCTCGGGCCCGACCACCAGGGCCAGCCGGTGGGGGACGCGGGCCGAGGCCCACTCCCAGATGTCGGCCAGGTTGAACGAGGCGGGTGCGTCGGGTGCGGAAGCGTCAGCCATCGGGGCGGCAGTGAAGCAGGTCCGAGCCGGCGACGCGCCGCGTCAGGGGACGTCGAGGCCGTCGACGACCCCGGGCACGTTGCCGCCGACGCTGGCGGCGTAGGCCTCGCGGTAGCGAGTGGTCGAGTGGACCGGGTCCTTGTCGAACCGGGGGATGACCTCGGTGCCGAACAGCTCCATCGACGCCAGCACCGTCTCGGTCGGGAGCGTGTTGGTGGTCGGGCTGAACGTCAGCTGGTCGAAGCCGAGATCGACCCACCGCTGCACGGAGCGAGCGCAGTCGTCGGGGTCGCCGATGGCGACGTAGCCCTCGGCCGACAGCTGCTCGACCACCTCGGGCGTGGGCTCGGGGATCTTGTTGGGCCACTCGGGGAAGTTCTTGGGCCGCGGCACGTTGTCGAGCCAGTGGTACGCCAGGGTCGTGTAGTAGTTCATGCCCATGTTGGAGGCGACCTCGAAGGCCTTGTTGCGATCCTCCATGCACAGCATGTTGGTCACGCCCATGATGTTGTCGTTGACGTAATCGCCGACCGGCGTGGCGTTGCCGATGGCGGCCTTGTAGCTGTTGATCAGCGGCTCCATCTGCGCCGGCTTGCCCAGGGCGAAGCAGAAGGCGCCCAGGCCCAGCTCGCCGGCCTCGGTGAAGGTGCCGGGGCTGCCGGCGGCGACCCACATGCCGGGGTGGCCGGTGCCGTGGGGGCAGGGGAAGATCTTGCGCTCGGGGACC
>DATHEV010000446.1:0-6696 GCA_035318405.1 Iamia sp. | reverse complement strand
GTACGCCGCCGAGCTGGAGGCCGACACCATCTACGAGCTGGGCTTCGACAACGACGACCTCGGCATCGAGGTGGTCGACCCCGACGGGATCCCGGTCGATCTGGCCGAGGACGACGACCCCGAGACCAACACCTCGACCTTCACCACCGGGTCGGCCGGCACGTACCGGATCCGGGTCGACGGCGGCTTCGATCGCACCGCCGGCGACTACGGCGTCGCCCTCGACGAGACCGTGCCCTTCGTCCTCGGCGACGGGACGACGCCCACGGCCGAGGGCGTCATCGAGGGCCCCGACGGCGAGCAGTACATCGACATCGAGGTCCGGGGCGGCTCCGTCGTGTACGTCGACGTCACCACGACCGACCCGGCGTTCGACATGGTGGTGATCCTCCGCGACCCCGCCGACGACTCCGAGATCGACCGCTACGACTCCGGCGGCCCCGGCGAGGCCGAGTCGGTCGAGTTCACCCCCGAGGACGACACGAGCTGGCGCATCGCCGTCCAGGGCCTGGGCGGCTCCACCGGCTCGTTCACCGTGGAGGCCTACGAGGACTGACCCCCGCCGACCCCAGCCGAAGAAGGTTCGGCTGGGCTAGGAGGAGGTCGAGCGCTGCTCGGCGGCGACCGCGGCCAGGACGCCGTTGACGAAGCGGCCCGAGTCGTCGGTCGAGTAGCGCTTGGCCAGCTCGACGGCCTCGTTGATCACCACGTTGGGGGGCACGTCGGACCGGTGGCCGAGCTCGTAGCAGGCCATCCGGAGCAGGTTGCGGTCGACGGCCGGCATGCGCTCGATGACCCAGCCCTTGGCGAACCGGCCGATCAGGGCATCGATCTCGTCGCGATGGTCGGCCACGCCCGCCACCAGGTCGGCGGCGTACTCCTCGACCTCGATGGGCTGGGCGTCGAGGACGTCCGCGCCGGTCGCGCCCTTGGCCTCGGCCTCGTAGAGCAGGGCGAGGGCCCGTTCGCGGGACTCCCGTCGGGAGCCGACCCCACCGGGACGGTCAGGCACGGGTGATGTAGTCGCCGGAGCGGGTGTCGACCTTCAGGGTGTCGCCGATGTTGACGAACAGCGGCACCTGGAGGGTGAGGCCGGTCTGGAGGGTGGCCGGCTTGGTGGCGCCGGAGACCCGGTCGCCCTGGATGCCGGGCTCGGTCTCGGTGACCGTGAGCTCGACGGCGGCGGGCAGGTCGGTGCCGACGATCTCGTCCCCGTTGAGCTGGAGCACCACGGCCGAGCCGTCGATCAGGTAGTTCGTGGCATCGCCCAGGGCCACGCTGGCCACGTGCATCTGCTCGTAGTTGCTGTTGTCCATGAAGACGTAGTCGTCGCCGTCGCGGTAGAGGTACTGCATCTCCCGCTTGTCGATGGTGACACGCTCGACCTTCTCGCCGGCGCGGAAGGTCTTCTCGACCACGGCGCCGGTGCGCACGTTGCGCAGCTTGGTGCGGACGAAGGCGGGGCCCTTGCCCGGCTTCACGTGCTGGAACTCCACGACCTGGAGGAGCTTGCCCTCCTGGTCGAGGACCATGCCGTTCTTCAGGTCGTTGGTGGTGGTGGCCATCGCTGTCGCTGTCCTCGTCGATCGGGGTGGCGCGCTCAGGCGGGCGCCGGGCTGGGGTCCTTGGGGGCGAGGGTGAGGGCCGAGCACCCCTCGTCGGTGACGACCACCGTGTCCTCGATGCGCACGCCGCCGTGGTCGGGGAGGTAGACCCCGGGCTCGACGGTGACGACGTGGCCGGGTGCGAGCATAGCGGTGGAGGCCTTCGAGACCCTCGGGTCCTCGTGGATCACCAGGCCCACGCCGTGCCCGGTGCCGTGCCCGAAGGCGTCGCCCCAGCCCGCCTCGGTGATGAGGTCGCGGCAGGTGCGATCGATCTCCTTCGCCTCCACGCCGGCCCGGACGGCGGCCACCCCGGCGGCCTGGGCGGCCCGGACGACGTCGTACATCCGCTGCTGGGTCTCGCTCGGCTCGCCCACCATGAAGGTGCGGGTCATGTCCGAGTGGTAGCCGTCGACCAGGGCGCCGAAGTCGATGACGACCAGGTCGCCGTCGACGATGGTGCGCTCGCCGGGCCGGTGGTGGGGCCGGGCGCCGTTGGGGCCGGAGGCGACGATCGTCTCGAAGCTGACGCCGGCCGCCCCGAGCCGGCGCATCTCGGTGTCGAGGGCGAAGCCGACCTCGGTCTCGGTGCGCCGCTCGCGCAGCATCGGGGCGATGGTGGCCAGGGCGGCATCGGCGATGGCCGAGGCCCGGGCCAGCCGGGCCACCTCGCCGGCGTCCTTCACCTGCCGGGGCCCCTCGACGAGGCCGTCGGTGGGCACCAGCTCGGCGGTCCACGGCGGGCGCGAGGCCCGGCGCTGGTCGGCCCACGAGACCGACGCCGCCTCCAGGCCCAGCCGGACCGACCCGGCCGCCGCGGCCAGGGTCTCGTCCTGCTCCTTGAGCGTCGTCCCCACGGCCACCTCGGCGGTGACGCGGTGCGCCGCGATCTGGTCCGGGGCCTGGGCGGCGTAGCGGCCGTCGGTGACGAGCAGCATGGCCTCGGGGGTGAGCAGCAGACGGCCGGCCGAGCCGGTGAAACCGGTCAGGTAGCGGACGTTGCTGAGATCGGTGACGAGCAGGGCCTCGATGTCGGCCTCGGCGAAGGCGGCCCGCACCCGGTCGGCCCGTCCGGCCACGTCCATGTCCGGCAGCGGCGCGGTCAGGTCCGCCGCCGCCACGGTGTCGATGACGATCGTCATGAGCGCTCCTCGGAGGTCCGGCCCAGGAGGGCGGCGGTGGCGTCGAGGGCCAGGCGGTAGCCGTCGCCGCCGAAGCCGGCGATGGTGCCCTGGGCCACGGGGGCGATGACCGACGTGTGGCGCCAGGGCTCCCGGCCGCCGGGGTTGGACAGGTGGAGCTCGACCACCGGGCCGTCGAAGGCGGCCAGGGCGTCGTGGAGCGACCAGCCGTAGTGGGTGAGGGCACCGGCGTTGATCACGATGGCGGCCACCCGGCCCCGGGCGCCGTGGATCGCCTCGACCAGCTCGCCCTCGTGGTTCGACTGGAGGTGCTCGACCGTCAGGCCGTGGCGCTCGGCCTCGGCGGTGGCGGTGGCCACGTGGTCGGCCAGCGTGGCGGTGCCGTAGATCTCGGGCTGCCGCTCCCCGAGCAGGTTGAGGTTCGGTCCCGAGATCAGGAGAACGATGGGGACGGGCGGTTCCACGTCGGTCATCTCCGGTGTCCTCGGCAGGGCCTCGGACGTAGAACGGCACTGTGCTTGCTGGGTCGGCTCGCCTGGCGGCTCGCCTCCGAGAGCAGGAGGACCAGGGCGGCATTAACGGGCACGGCACGCCTCCAGGGCGTCGAGGAGCAGGGCCCGGTCGGACACGGCGACGGGCTCGACGCCGGCGGGGCCGTCGAGCACGAAGGTCACGCCCCGGACCGCCTTCTTGTCCCGGCTGAACAGGTCCACCAGGCGCTCGGCGTCGAGGTCGGCCGGGACGCCCAGCGGCAGGTCGTAGCCGGCGACGACCCGGCGGTGCTCGGCCACCCGGTCGTCGTCGATGCGGCGCAGGCGGCGGGCCACCTCGGCGGCGTAGATCAGCCCGATGGCGACGGCCTCGCCGTGGCGCAGGTCGTAGGCGCCCTCGGTCTCGATGGCGTGGGCGAGGGTGTGGCCGTAGTTGAGGATGGCCCGACGGCCGCCCTCGCGCTCGTCGCTGGCCACCACGTCGGCCTTGCACCGGACGCAGGCGGCGACGGCCTCGTCGAGGGGCAGGTCGGGCAGGCGGTCGACGCCGAGGAAGGCGTACTTGGCCATCTCGCCCAGCCCGGAGCGGTACTCGCGGGGCGGGAGGGTGCCGAGGACCTCGGTGTCGCACAGCACCGCGCTCGGCTGCCAGTAGGCGCCGACCAGGTTCTTGCCCTCGGGCAGGTTGACGCCGGTCTTGCCCCCGATGGCGGCGTCGACCTGGCCCAGGAGGGTGGTGGGGACGTGCACGACGGGGATGCCCCGGTGGTAGACGGCGGCCACGAAGCCGGCCACGTCGGTGACCACCCCGCCCCCGACGGCGACCACCACGTCGCCCCGGGTCAGGCCCCACTGGGCGAAGTCGCGGCACAGGTCCTCGACGGTGCCGAGGTGCTTGGCGTCCTCGCCGTCGCCGATCGGGAAGACCCGGTGCTCGACCCCGGGGTCGACGTCCCACCCGATGCCCGGCTGGGTCACGACGGCCGCCCGCTGCACGCCCACGGGGAGCAGCTCGAGCAGCCGGTGCCGGGCCCCCGAACCCACGACGACCGGGTACGACCGGTCCCCCAGCGGCACCTCCAGCTCGATCACGACCCCACCCCCGGCGAACTCGGGGGAAAATGTGACCCTCCAGGGGCACATCTCCCCCCGAGTTCGGCATCGCGGATCAGGTCGACGAGGCGGAGGGCGAGCTCGCGCTTGGGCTTGTCGTGGGCCTCGCGGAAGGGCTCGACGTCGATGGTGATGGCGGCGACCTCGGCGTAGAGGGGGGTGCGGGCCTCGTGGAGACGGGTGAGGGCGATCTCCGGGTCCTCGTCGAGCAGCGGCCGGTGGTCCTGCTTCTGGAGCACCCGCGACAGCAGGTAGGGCACCTCGGCGCGCAGCCAGACGACCAGGGCGGACCGCCGGAGCAGGTCCCGGTTCGCCGGGTCGAGCACCACGCCCCCACCGGCGGCCACGACCGACGGTCCGGGCGCAGCCAGCAGGTCGGCCAGCAGGGCCGACTCGGCGGCCCGGAAGGCGACCTCGCCCTCGCCGGTGAACCAGTCGCGGACGGTGCGGCCCGAGCGGCGGACCAGCTCGTCGTCGGCGTCGACGAAGGGTCGATCGAGCCTCTTGGCCAACCGGCGGCCGACGCTGCTCTTGCCGGCGCCGGGCATGCCCACGAGCACCACTGCCTCAGCCAAGGGGACCGTCCCGGAGCCCGGCCAGGTAGGCGGCCCGGTTGCGGCGGGTCTCGTCCACCGTGTCGCCGCCGAACTTGCGGGCGATCTCGTCGGCCAGGACGAGGGCCACCATCGTCTCCGCCACCACGCCCATGGCGGGGACGGCGGTGACGTCGGTGCGCTCCTTGAACGAGACCGTCTCCTCCTTGGTGAGGACGTCGACGGTGCCGAGCGTGGGCCGGTTGAGCGACGCCAGCGGCTTCATGGCCACCCGGGCGATGACGGGCTCACCCGAGGACATCCCGCCCTCGACCCCGCCGGCGCGAGCGCTGGTGCGCGGGTAGCTGTGGGTCTCGGCGTCCCAGGTGATGGGGTCGTGGGCGTCGCTCCCCCGGCGAGCGGCGATCTCCCAGCCGTCGCCGATCTCGACGCCCTTCACGGCCTGGATGCTCATGAGGGCGGCGGCCAGCTTGGCGTCGAGCTTGCGGTCCCAGTGGACGTGGCTGCCGAGCCCGGCCGGGACGCCGTGGGCCACGACCTCGACCACACCGCCGAGCGAGTCGCCGTCCTTGGCCGCATCCTTGATGCCGACGACCATGGCGGCCGACGCGTCGGGGTCGAGGCAGCGGACCTCGTCGGCGTCGATCTGCTCCAGGTCGGCGAGCGTCGGCGCCGGGCGGGGCGGGGCGGCGACGGCCCCGATGCGCACCACGTGGGACACGATGTCGATGCCCAGCGTCGTCAGCCACAGCTTGGCCAGCGTGCCGGCGACGACGCGGGCCGCCGTCTCCCGGGCCGAGGCCCGCTCGAGCACGTCGCGGGAGTCGACGAAGCCGTACTTCTGCATGCCGGCCAGGTCGGCGTGGCCGGGTCGGGGCTGGGTCAGCGGCTGCTCGGTGGGGCCGTCCTCGGCGCGCACCGACATCTCCTTCTGCCACTTGTCGGGGTTGCGCTCCCACTCGGTGTTGGCGATCTCGACCGCCACCGGCGAGCCGAGCGTGCGTCCGTGGCGGACGCCCCCGAGGATCCGCACCTTGTCGACCTCGAAGCGCATCCGGGGGCCGCGGCCGTAGCCCAGCCGGCGCCGGCGGAGCTCCTCCTGGATGTCCTCGACGGTCACCGCCAACCCCGCCGGCAGCCCCTCGACGATCACGACGAGGGCCGGCCCGTGGGACTCACCAGCGGTCAGGAAGCGGAGCACCTCCCGAACCTACTTCCCGTCCACCCTGCCCCCGAAGGCCAGTTCAGGCGGGCTCAGAAGGTCCCGGGCCCTTGGAGGAAGAGGGCGGTGTGGGCGTGGTACACGTCGAGGAGGGGCTGGGAGAAGACGATGGCCACGATGCAGCCCAGCGCCAGCCAGGGACCGAACGGGAAGGGCTGGCTCTCACCCCGGCGCACCACGAACATGCCGACGCCGACCACGATGCCGAACAGGCAGGCCAGGATCAGCGAGAACATGATCAGCAGCGGGTGGATCCAGCCCAGGTAGAGGCCGAGCAGCAGCGCCAGCTTCACGTCGCCCATCCCCATGCCCCGCGGCATGATGACGGCGGGGATGCCCAGGAACAGGCAGTAGGCCAGGCCCCCGAGGATGGCGAGACCGGCCCGGGAGACGTCGCCCTCGACGGCCGAGACGGCGGCGATGAGCACCACCGACGCGCCCGTGACCGGGAAGGTGATCTTGTCGAGCAGGCGGTAGAGCTCGAGGTCGATGACCGACTGTGCGAGGAGCACGGAGAACAGGAACAGGTACGGCACGAGGACGAGATGGGAGCCGAAACGGACTCCGGCG
>DATHEV010000445.1:0-5316 GCA_035318405.1 Iamia sp. | reverse complement strand
CGGCCGCACACCGGTGACCGACCGGCTGGCCGTGCTGCACGCCGACGGCCTCTCGGCCGCGGTGACGAGCGCCCGGCTGGTCGTCGACATCGTCGCCGAGGCCGGCGCCGACGCCGTGGTGATGGGGGCGGACAAGTGGGCGCAGGTGATCGACCCGGCCTGGTACGGCTCGATCGCCGCCCGCGACACCGCCCTGGCTCGCCTCCCCACCGTGCTGCTGGCCGATCGGGCCGGCACCGCGCTCCCCGAGCTGTCCGGCGCGGTGGAGGTCGTGGTCCTCGACGTTGACCCCGCCCACGCCGAGGTCTCCGCCACCCGGGCCCGAGCCGGCGAGGTCGACCTCATGGCGCCGGCGGCCCGGGCCTCAGGTCTCTGGGGCTAACCCTCGTTCTCGTCACCGTCGAGGCTGCGGTCGCCCTCGCCGGAGCCGAGGATCAGCCGGGCCCCGCGATCCCACGTGAGGTAGTTCCAGGCCCAGTTGACGAACACCGAGATCCGGTTGCGGAAACCCATCAGGTACACGAGGTGGAGGCCGAGCCAGGCCAGCCAGGCCGCGGTGCCGGTGAGGCGCAGGCCGTGGCCCAGCTCGGTGACGGCCGAGCGGCGGCCGATGGTGGCCATCGAGCCCTTGTCGCGGTAGGCGAACGGCTCGGTCGTGTCGCCGTCGTCGGCGACCTCCCGCGCGATCAGCCGGGCGACGTGACGGCCCGACTGGATCGCCACCTGGGCCACGCCGGGCAGGAGCCGGCCGTGGCCGTCGTCGATGGCGGCGATGTCGCCGATGGCGAAGGTCCCGGGGTGGTCAGGGATGCGGAGGTCGGGCCCGACCGAGATCCGCCCGCCGGGACCGGTGGGAACGCCGAGGGCGCCGGCCACGTCGCCGGCCCGGACGCCCGCCGCCCACACCAGCGTGTGGGCCGGGAGCTCGGTGCCGTCGCCGAGGTGGACGCGCGTGGCCTCGACCGCCGCCACCGTGGTGCCGGTGCGGACCTCGACGCCCCGCCGGGCCAGGGTCGAGCGGGCGTGGCGCCGTGACGCCGGGTGGAACGGGGGCAGCAGGTCGTCGGCCATCTCGACCAGCACCACGTGGGCCCGGCGGACGTCGAAGCGGCTGCCCCGGAAGTCGCGGTCGAGCACCTTGTCGATCAGCTCGACCAGCGCGCCCGCCACCTCCACCCCGGTGGGCCCGCCGCCCACGACGACGAACGTCAGGGCGCCGTCATCGACGGTGGACGGATCGGCGTCGGCGGCCTCGAACCGGCCCAGGATGTGGTTGCGCAGCCGCACGGCATCGGGCAGGACGTAGAGCGGGAAGCCGTGCCGGGCCACGCCGGGGATCCCGAAGTCGTTGACGGTGGCCCCGGCCGCCACGACCAGGTGGTCGAACGGCAGCGGCCCGCCGGTGTCGACCTCGACCTGGCGCTGCTCCCAGTCGACGCCCGTGACGGTGGCCCGTCGGAAGCGGACGTTGCGCTGGCGCTGGAAGATGCCCCGCACCGGGTAGGCGACATCGGCCGGGTTCAAGCCCGACGTCGCCACCTGGTACAGCAGGGGCTGGAAGGTGTGGAAGTTGTTCCGGTCGACGAGCGTGACGTCGACGGCCACGTCGGCCAGCTCGCGGGCGACGGCCAACCCGCCAAAGCCGGCACCCACGATCACAACCTTTGTGCGTCCGTTCACAAGACGTTCAACCGCTCGTCGGCGCCCATGCTTCCCGGCCGGCGCTGACAGCGCGGGCACCAGTAGGTCGAGCGGGCCTGGGCCCCGTGGTGGACCATGCGCACCGGCGTCCCGCACCGGCGGCAGGGCTGGCGCTGGCGGCCGTACACGGCCACGCTCCCCGGCGGGCCGGACACGGTGGTGCGCCGGGCGGTGGTGAGGTTGCGACGGAGCATCCGGGCCGCCACCTCGAGCAGCCGGCGGCGGAGGGGCTCGTCGACCTGCTCGATGGCGGTGAAGGGGTCCAGCCCGCAGGCGAACAGGACCTCGCTCTTGTAGACGTTGCCGATGCCCGCCGCGACCCGCTGGTCGAGCAGCACCTCGGCCACGGTGGTGCCCGGGTCGGGCAGGGTCGCCATGCGGGCGACGGCGTCGTCGAGGTCGACATCGGGCGCGCACAGGTCGGGCCCCAGGTGGCCCACGGGATCGTCGGCCTGGCCCAGGGCGTTGCGCCCACCCCGGTGGTAGGTGCGCACGACCGGCGCGCTGAAGCACACCGCCTCCCACCCGGGCACCGCCACCACGCAGCGCGCCAGGTGGCGGCCCTTCCGCCACCGCTCGCCGGTGCGGTAGAGGTGCCACGACCCGGTCATCCGCATGTGGGTGTCGAGCGAGAGGCCGCCGGCGAAGTGGACCAGGAGGTGCTTGCCCACCGCCTCGACCCCCTCGATGGTGGTGCCGGGCCGGGGCCGGTCGCCGGCCAGGCGGGCGGCCTCGAAGCGGACCAGCTCGGCGCCGGCCAGCACGGGGTGGAGCCGGGCCGCGGCTCGCCAGATGGTGTCGCCCTCGGGCACCGTCCCAGGCTACGGCGACGCCCGCGCCCAGGGGCGGGGCGGCGTTCATGCGTATCCCGGTGGGAGGGGCACGCCCGCCGCGTCGACGTGAGGGTTGCTCTGGTGGCCGCTCGGCATGCGGGTCTCGCCGGTGGACGGGTCGTAGGTCGGCCGGGTCTCATGGGGACGCTCCCCCTGGCTCCGGCACGCCCCGAACACCAGGGCCAGCCCGCTCAGCACGCCGGCCGCCACCGTGATCGGCGCCCCGGCCACGGAGGCGACGGCCCCCACCACCGTCATCGTGGCGGCCACCGAGCCCAGGACGGCCTCGGGGACGTCGCACTCGAGCCCGTCGCCGTCGGCCAGCGCCAGGGGCGCGACCACCAGTCCGAGGATCCCCCGGTCGACGGTGAGGACGGCCGCGGCCCGGCGCCAGCCGACGGACCGGGCCACCGACCCCGCCAGTGTCAGGCCGTAGCCGGCCTGGCGCAGTGCCTCCTCGACCTCGCCCACCTCCCGCCGCTGGGCGGCGGTGACGACGGCGTCGATGCCGGCGATGGCTCCATCGGCGATGGGCAGGCCCGTGTAGGACCGGGTCCAGGCGCGGCTCAGCGCGGCCGGGCCCTCGACCCGGGATGCGGTGCGGAGGGCGGCGGCGAGCCGGGTCTGGGCCGCGATCACCTCGGTCAGCTCGTCGGGATACGGCCTCTCGGCGAGCGGCCGTCCGTCGGCGTCGAGCGGCGCGCTCCACGCCCTCTGGTAGGCCTGTTCGAGGTGCAGCGGCAGCTGGCGGGACCGGCGGGGGCCGAGAGCCCGGAAGAAGGCCGTCGTGAACGGCCCTGACCCCGCGCTGCGGTCGAGCTCGGCCAGCAGCCGGGCCAGGTCGGTCCAGCGGGGCGGGTGGGCGGCGAGGGCGGCGGCCACCTCGTCGGCCAAGGCGTCGGCCGCGGCGCGGGCCTGTACCGCGCTCGGCCACACCCGCGCCGTGAGCGGCAGGCCGTCGGGAAGGGCGGCGACGAGCGCCCGGCGCCCCGCCACCTCGTCGCGCTCGCGCTGGCAGGCGGCGGCCAGCCGCTCGAGCTCGGCCACGGTGTGGTCGGCGGTGAGGCCGGATCCGGCGACCTCGTCGGCCACTCGTCCGGCCCGACGCCGGCACCCGTCGCTCAGACCCTGCAAGTAGGCCTCCAGGCCCATGAGCCGGGCGGGGTCGAGGGCGATCACGCCCGGGTCAGCCATCGGACTCGCCCCCCGGGCCGCCCAGCGCCGCCAGGAGCTCGAACCGGGCCCACTGGTGGCGCCGGGCCTCGACGTGCTGGGCGGCGACCACGGCGGCGGCGCGCTGGTCGAGCTGGTCGGCCAGGCCGCGCAGGTCGACGGCCACGACCCGGGCGTCGAAGGCGACCACCTCGGCGCGGCGATGGTGGGCCGAGGCCGCCGGGCCCTCCCAGGTGGCGGGGCCGGAGTGGGCGTCGAGGCCGGCGAAGTCGGCGGCGAGGGCGTCGGCGAGGGCCCGCAGGGCCTCGGCCGCCGCCGCGAGGTGGGCGGGGGATCGGCTCATCGAGAGCCTCCCTTCAAGAGACAACAGGGCTCGAAGGGGAAGTGGCGCCCCCCGTGCCCGCTGGCGCCGAGCCACAAACACACCGCTCTGGCGTGACACCTCTTCCGGGGTCGGGGCCCCGGCGAAAACAGAGGCGGGTGACGGCGCCGACCCACTAGACCATCCCCGGGGCCGGCACTCCCGGCCCCAGGATCTTCCCGCCCCGCCGGGGCGCCGCCGCCGACCGTGACCCACGCTGAGGGGGCCCGACAGCATCGCTGAGGGCTCCTGACAGGACGGGCACGGGGGTCGCCGGCGCCCGGGGGCCGGGGGGAGCGGGAACGGCGGCGGACGGGGCGCCCGGCCCGTGGCATCCTCGGTCCATGACCACCGCGCTCGACCAGATCGCTCCGGCCTTCGTCGCCATGGCCCACCGCATCGTGTGGGCCGGAGCCGCCACGGTCGACCCCGACGGCCGACCGTGGTCCCGCGTCCTCCACCCGCTCTGGACGTGGGACGGCGAGACGCTGACCGGCGTCGTGGCCACCTCGCCCCTCTCCCCCAAGGCGGCCCACATCGCCGCCCACCCCCACGTCTCGTTCACGTACGGCGACGTCCTCACCTGGCAGAGGGACTGACGCCCGAGGCGGACCTCAGGCCTCGACCGTCAGGGTGGCACCCTCGCCCACCGGCACGGGGCCGGTCTCGAGCAGCGCGCTCAGGGCGTCGTCGCCGAAGGTGCCGCCGAGGAAGGCGACGGTGACGGCGTCGATGGCCGGGTAGGCGTCCTCGACCGGCGGATGGTCATCGCCGCAGCCGTCGCTGGCCAGCTGGAGCAGGTTGTCGGGGATGGGCAGGCCGATCGACTCGACGATGCCGACCAGGCCGCCCTGCTCGGCGCCGATCAGGCACAGGTCGCTGAACACCAGGTGGCCGGCGCCGGCGATCTCGACCAGGTTCCGGGGGGTGCCCATGGTGGCGAAGACCTCGCGGGTCGCGTCGGCCGGGATGGTCTCGTCGGCCTCGCCCAGCATCACGAGCGCCGGGACGGTGGGGGCGTCGCCCAGGCCCTCGTCGCCCCCGGATCCCAGCGAGTAGGCGCCGACGGCGTCGATGCGGGGGTCGGTGGCGGCGGTGCGGTAGGCGGCCCCCGCCCCGGCGGAGTGGCCCAGCACGGCGACCCGCTCGAGGTCGACCATCCCGCGGAGCGGCGAGGTGGGACCGTCCGCCGTCAGGGCGACGAGGTCGGCGGTGGCCGTGAGCACCTCGGGATCGGTCGAGGGCGTC